>JBGTRP010000175.1:0-10803 GCA_041940685.1 Acanthopleuribacteraceae bacterium | reverse complement strand
GCGCTTGATGAGATCCAGAACGCTGCGGCGGTTGTAATTCTCGCCTACCCGTTCCTGGACCGCGGCCCAGGATTTGATGGCGCCGTGGAGGCCGCCCGCGATGGTCAGCATGATGATGGCGCCCAACAGAACGGCGACCATCAGCTCCATGAGCGTAAAACCTTTTCTCACCGCGATTCTCCCCACAGGTAATAGGTTTCCAAGTGAAAATCCCGCTGGCGTTTGCCCGAGGGCCAGGTCGTGGCAGCCACTACGCGCAGGAGGGTGGCTTGCGCGTCAAACTCGCTTTCCGTGTCCGCGGGCTCCACGATCACCCGCCAGAGATAGTCGCCGTCCTCTCCCGAAATATCGGCCAAGTCCTCCCAGGTCTCCGCCTCATTCAATTCCAAGAAGGTCCAATGCAATTGATTTTCAGTGATGAACACCGCGCGTTCGTAGTACTGGACCTGGAGCACGTTGCTGATGGACTGGGTCTGGCTCTTGATGAGGATCACCATCGAAATGGAGAGCAGGGCCACCGTGGCCATGACCTCGATGAGGGTAAACCCCCGGTTATTCGTAATCGGCTTCATCGCTTGCCTCTTCGGCGGCCTCGAAGATCGCGGCCACCTCCTCCTCCGTGAGATGCTCGATGCGGCCCTTGCCCGTAATCAGATTCAACGAACACAGGGTCAGGTGATCGTAACCCTCTTCCTTGTTGGGGACGCCGAACAGGACCGCGATCAGGGTTAAGCCCCTACCCTCGGAAAGGTAGACGGCGTTGCGGAAGGGATCTTCCGACGGCTCTTCATCCTCGTAGTATTCCGGGTTTTGCGAAGCGATGCTGTGGAGCCGGTCGTTGATCTTGACGCCCAGCACCCGCGCCTTGGAGGAGAATTTCGCCTTGGTGTGTTTGCCCAGCCGGGGATCCATGTAGGACATCTCGCCCGTCTCGAAATCGGGCGTCAGGACGAGCGGCGTTCCCGTGGTTTTGGTGTGGTCCCACATATTGCGCAGGAAGGCGACGGTCTGGGAGGCGTCCCGCTTCACCCGTACGGTGGGCCGGGCATTGGCGAAAGTGAGGCCGAGCAGACCCATGAGCATCAGGATCACCACGACCACCGCGACCATTTCGAGCAGGGTGAATGCACGGGTTCCCCCGGCAATCAACGCCCCGCCCGGCGAGCCGGAATGGTCGCCCGCGGGGGACAGCATCCGGCACCTCTCCAAGGCCGGCCCGGACCAGCCGGGCGGTGTTTCGTCGTGTGTGGTTCGCATTTCGGGAGTTCCCGTCATCTCATCTTCCTCGTTTGAAGCGCTCCGGCAGGAGATCCGGTTAGTCCTCTTCTTCCCAACTCCTGATATCGGCGTTCATACCCTCGCCGCCTTCCCTTCCGTCCTGGCCATAGGACCAAATGTCGAACTCGCGATCGTTTCCGCCCGGCATCTGGTAGTTGTAATCGTTGTCCCAAGGATCGCGGAAGGCTTTCTTTTCCAGGTAGGGCCCACCCCAGCCATTGACATCGTCGGGTTCGACCACCAGGTCCCGCAACTCCTCGGGGAATTTGTTGGTGTGGAACTTGTACAAGGTGACCGCCTGTTTCAGGGTCTCGATATCCTTGGTTGCACGAACGGTTTGAGCCTTGTTGACCTGACCGAAAAACTTGGGGCCGATCACCGCGGCGAGAATGGCGATGATTACGACCACGGCCATCATTTCCAATAAGGTAAAGGCCTGTAATCTTCGTGTCTTCATGGTTCGTCTCCTTAATCTTGTCATCTCTTTGAGCGCGGGGAACCCGGATTGGAGAGGGTCGCCGCTCGGGGCCGGGGGCAAGCCCGGTTCGGTCGATCGCGCCCCCTTGAGCTCGGCGTGGGCGCGAGGCGATGGAAGTACTACATGGTGGCGGTGCTGAGACTGGTTACGGCCATCAGCATGGCCGCCACGATAAATCCGACCACGACGAACATGATCAGAATCATGAGGGGCTCGAACATGGCGAGCACCCGCTTGATGGTTTTTTCCAGGCTGGCCTGGTAGATATTGGCGATTTTGGTGAACATCTCGCCCAGGGTTCCGGTTTCCTCGCCCACGGTCACCAACTGAACGGCGATCTTGGGAAACACGCCCGACTGGACCATGGGCAGGCTCATGCCGTCGCCCTTCTTGATCCCCTTGATAATGGGATCCATGGCTTTCTGGAACACCTTGTTTTCCGAGATCTCCTTGGAGATCGACATGGCGTCCAGCAGCGAGACCGAACTGCGCAACAGGATACCCAGCGTGCGCGAGAACCGGTTGACCTCGATTTCGGTGAAAATCGTGCCCAGCACCGGCATTTTCAACTTCATCTGATCCCACTTCAACTGTCCCTCTTCGCTGCGTTTCCAACGCACGAAGGCGACGATGCCGCCCACGACCAGCAGCAGCAGCAGCCACTTGTAATTGGCGACAAAGCTGGTGACATCCACCATGAGCTTGGTGACGAAGGGCAGTTCCTGCCCCAACTGGTCGAAGATCCCCTGGAAGCGGGGCAGCACGAACAGCACCAAGACCAGCACGGTGCCAAGCCCGGACATCATCAGGATACTGGGGTAGATCAGCGAGGAGATGAGAAAGCTCTTGAGCTCCTGCCTTACCTCTAAATAATCCCTCACGTTTTCCAGCACCTGGTCCAAGACGCCCGCGGCCTCGCCGGTTCGCACCATGTTGACGTAGAGGCGCTCGAAAACCTTGGGATGCTTGCCCAGGGATTCAGCAAAGGATTTGCCCGCGGAAACATCCTTGAGCACCTGGCGGACGACTTCCTGCATGGGCGCGCTGTTGGTGGTTTCGATCAGCAGGTTGAGCGCCTTGGCCAGGGGAAGGCCGGCCTTGAGCAGGGTGGCCAGCTTGTCGGTGAAGTTGAGCACTTCCTTGCCGCCGATCCGGTTGGCGGGCAGAAAGTTCTCCAGCTTGATGTTTTGGAAATCGAATTCCTGGGCCCGCATCTGCTTGGTGGAGACGTTGATGGGGAACAGGCCCATGCGCTCCAGCCGCAACAACGCCTGCTGTTTGTTTGCCACGTCGAGCGTGCCGGTCTCCAACTTTCCGCTGGCGTTGGTGGCCTTGTAGAAGAATGTGGACATCAGAAATCCTCTTGCGTGACCCGAAACAGCTCTTCCACCGAGGTGGATCCATCCAAGACCTTGCTCCAGCCGTCATCGCGCAAGGGGCGCAAGCCCTTTTTACGCGCCAGGGCGCGCAATTTGCCGATGTCGGGTCTTTCCATGATCAGGTGCCGGGTTTCGTCGTCCATTTTGAATAGCTCGTAGATGCCCACGCGTCCGGTGTAGCCCGTAAACCCGCAGGATTTGCAGCCCTTGCCGCGGTAAAACTGGGCCTTGGTGGGATCATCCACGAGTTTATAAATATGTTTGTGGTAACCCATGTCGGGTAGGTAGCCTTCCTTGCAATGCTTGCAGATCACGCGGACGAGCCGCTGCCCCAACACGCCGAGCAGGGTGGAAACCAGCAGGTAATCGTCGATGCCCATATCCAGCAGGCGGTTGACCGCGCCGGGCGCATCGTTGGTGTGGATGGTGGAGAACACGGTGTGGCCGGTAAGGCTGGCCTGTATGGCGACTTCCGCGGTTTCCGAATCGCGGATTTCCCCGACCATGATGATGTCGGGGTCCTGGCGCATCATGGTGCGCAAACCCGAGGCGAAGGTCAGGCCCACCTTTTCGTTGACGTGAATTTGGTTGATGCCCTCCAGTTGGTATTCCACGGGGTTTTCCACGGTCAGAATCTTTTTCTTGGAATCGTTGAGCTGGTTCAAGCAGGCATAGAGAGTGGTGGTCTTGCCGCTGCCCGTGGGTCCGGAAACCAGCAGGATGCCGTGCGGGTTCTGGATCAGGCCCTTGAAATCGTTTTCCACATGAGGGTTCATCCCGAGATTGGACAACTCGATGAGGGAGACGGACTCCTTGTCCAGCAGGCGCAGCACCACGGATTCACCGTAGAGCGTGGGCACCGTGGAGACGCGGAAGTCGATTTCCTTGCCCAGGATGCGCATTTTCAAGCGGCCGTCCTGGGGGACCCGTTTCTCCGCGATATCGAGCTTGGAAATAATCTTGACCCGTGAAATGACCGCGGGGGCCAGGGCGCGGGGCGGCGACTCGATCTCCTGCATCACGCCGTCGATGCGGTAGCGGACCTTGAGCACCTTTTCGAAGGGTTCGATGTGAATATCGCTGGCCCGGTTCTCCACCGCGCGGCTGATGATCAGGTTGACCAGCCGAATGACGGGCGCCTCCGAGGCGAGGTCCTTGAGATGCTCGACATCGTCGTAATTCTCATCCAGTTCGTCCACGTCGTCGACGATTTTTTCCAACTGGCTGACGCCCTCGCCGAAATAGCGCTCCAGCGCGTCCTGAATCTCGGTGGGCGTACACAGGGAAATCTTCAACTCGCATTGAACCTGCTGCTTCAGCCCGTCCAAGGCCACGAAGAGATGAGGATCCTCAACGGCGATGTGGAGAACCTGCGCCTCTTCATCCAGGCTCAGGGGCAGGATATTGTTGGCCTTGAGGAACTTCAGGGGCGCGAGCTCCAGGATATCGGGCGCGTTGTCCGGGAACTGCTCGGGATCGATAAAGGGATAGCCGAGCTGCTCGCAGAGCACCAGGCAGGCGTCGCGTTCGGTGAGAAACCCCATGTCCACCAAAATTTTGCCAATTTTGGTGCCGGATTGGCGCTGCAGCGCGAGCGCGCGTTCCAGGTCCTTGGGCGTCACCCGGTTGCGTTCGACGAGGTATTGGCCGAAGCGTTTGCGCCCCAGCTTGATAAGAGGTTTGGCGGGTTGTTCCGTTGTCTCGGCGGTGGTTGGGCTGGTCAAGCTGCAATCCTTTCGCAAAAAATCCCATCATGATTGTAGCACAAGGCGGCCGGAACCCATCGGTGGAAGCGCACCCAATTCGTCCGGCCTTTTGGCTCGATCCGGGTTGGCGGCCAGAGGCGCCGCGGTTCCGGTCCGGCATATGGGATTGAGACGGATCGCCGGGGTAGGAGGTTGACAAAAAAATGGTGAAAAGCAAAACCCCGGCGCTCCAAACAAAGGCTTCAACCTGGTGCGGGCCTGTGGTATAGTGGCGAGTTCGTTTAGCCGCTACCCGGCGTCCTTCCCCGAATCGGTCTCGCTGGGCTGGTTTCAACGGCTGGCTCGATCATCATGACCGGGACCTGTTGCCCGGATTTTTCCGGCCGCCGGCGGTGTGGCGGTTCTCGATACGAAAATACAAGTAGGGTATGGTAGTTTCTTGTTCGGCTTTCAAGTGGTGCAAAAAGATAATGATAGCTGTGCCCGTCTAGGCGAACTGAAAACCGCACATGGAAGGGTGGAGACCCCGGTGTTTATGGCCGTCGGCACCCAAGCCACGGTCAAGGGCCTGACCCCCGCGCAGTTGAAAGATGCGGGCGTGGGCATGGTGCTGGGCAATACCTACCACCTAATGCTGCGGCCCGGGTCGACCAACATCGCCGCTTTGGGCGGGCTACACCGCTTCATGGGCTGGGATGGCCCGATTCTGACCGACAGCGGCGGTTTCCAGGTTTTTTCTCTTGCCGGCCTGTCGCGCAAGAGCGCCGATGGCGTACGGTTTCGCTCTCATATCGATGGCGCGGAGTTTTGGCTGGACCCCGAGGGGTCCATGAAAATTCAGCGCGAGCTGGGGTCCGATATCGTCATGGCTTTTGACGACTGCACCAACTTTCCGGCAACCCGCGAGGCGGCGCGCGCATCCATGGAGCTCACCCACGCCTGGGCGCGGCGGTCGCTGGCCGCCTTCGAGGGCGGGGAGCAGGCCCTGTTCGGCATCGTGCAGGGCGGCATGTACGAGGAACTTCGGCGCGAGAGCGCGGCTTTCATCACCGACCTGCCCTTTGCCGGCAACGCGATCGGCGGGTTGAGCGTGGGGGAAGAGAAGTCCCAAATGTATGAAATCCTGCGTTTCACGGCGCCCCTGCTGCCGGGGGAAAAGCCCCGCTACCTGATGGGCGTGGGAACCCCGGCGGATCTGGTCAACGCGGTCGCGGTGGGGATCGATATGTTCGATTGCGTCATGCCCACCCGCAACGCGCGCAACGGCCAGGCCTTTACCAGCGGCGGCGTGGTCGCCATCAAGAATGCGGTCCACAAGGATGATCCGAACCCCTTGGACCCCGAGTGCGTATGCTATACCTGCCGACACTTCTCGCGCGCCTATCTCAGCCATCTCTACCGCGCCAAGGAGATCCTGGCCTCGGTTTTAATGACCCTCCACAACCTGGCCTATTACCAATCGCTGATGGCCGCCATTCGCGCGTCCGTTCGAGCCGGCCGGTTCTCCCAATTCCGGACCGCGCTCTTGCAAACCTATGGGGAAATCGATATTTTTCACTTTTCGGAGGCAGTCTAATGTTTCTCGCCATGGCCGGCGCCTTTTTTCAAGACGGTGCCCAGACACAAATGAGCCCCATCGCGACCATCGTCCCCTTTGTGGTGATATTCGGGGTATTCTACCTGCTTTTGATTCGACCCCAAATCAAGCAGCAGAAGGAACAGCGCAAACTGATCGAAAACATCAAGAAAGGCGACAAGGTCATTACCAGCGGTGGGATCTGGGGAGAAATCGATTCCGTGGAGCCGCGTGTCGTGCGCTTGAAAATTAATGATAAAAACAAGATCGTGGTCACTCGCTCCGCCATCAGCGGATACCAGCCCAGCTCGACCGAGCCGGAATCCAAATAGGAGTCGGCCTCAGTTTGATGAGACCGAGAAGCGATCTATAGGAGTTATGGAAATGAGGTTTCGATGGTTCGTAATCCTGGCGGTCATACTACTGTGCATGATCAAGCTGATCCAGCCGCCGCCGGGTGGTAGCTGGTCCTTGGGCAATATCAAGGAAAATATCAAGTTGGGGCTGGATCTTCAGGGCGGGATCTTCATGCAGTTGGAAGTTGATGTGGAAGACGCCCTGCGCCAGTACCTCGAAGAGCAGGCCGGCACCATCAAGGGGAGCCTGGAAGGCGAGGAATTTCAAATCGACAGTTCGGCCGCGGATTTCGGCAACAGCAGCGTGACCCTTAAGAACGTGAGATCCAGCAAACACAACAACGTGTTGAAAGAGGTCAAGGACCGCTACAATGGATTTTGGTTTGTCAGCCAGGCCGGCGCCGATATCACCCTCAAGCTGAAGGAAGTGGCCAAAACGCAGGTCCAGCAGGACGCGGTCCAGCAAACGGTTTACAAGATTCAGAACCGGATCGGCGAGTTGGGCGTCACCGAGCCGGTGATCACCCCGATCGTGGGCTCCAACCGCATCGTGTTGGAACTGGCCGGCGCCGATGATGTGCAGCGCGTCAACAATATCGTGCGTGAGCCGGGCAAGCTGGAATGGCGCCTGGTGCTGCCCAACAGCCAGGCCGCTCTGACCGAAACCGAGCTGCTGGCGCCCCATGGCGGCAAGGCGCCGCCGGGCACCAAGGTCTTTCCCATGCCCGATCCCAATACGGGTCAAACCAGCTACATGCTTCTTAAAGAGGTCATGCTGACCGCGCGTAATGTTTCCAATGTGTTCCCGAGCAGGGACGACCGGGGCATTCCCGCGGTAGGGATCAACCTCGACCGCGAGGGCGGCCAGATCTTTTTTCAAAATACCGGCGCCAACGTGGGCAACCTGCTGGCCATCGTGCTCGACGGCAAGATTCTGTCCGCTCCCGTCATCAACTCCCAGCTTTCCGAGCGTTTCATCATCCAGGGCACCTTCACCCAGCGTGAGGTGGACGACATGGTGGTGAAAATCAAGTCGGGAAGCCTTCCGGCCCAGGTCAACGTGCTCGAGCAACACCAAATCGGACCCACGCTCGGCCGTGACTCCATCCGCCAGGGCACCACGGCCGCCATTGTCGGCCTGATCCTGGTCGTTCTCTTCATTCTGGCGTACTATTCCATGGCCGGTTTTTTCGCCTTTTTGGCGCTGGTCTTGAACCTGGTCATCATCATGGCCATGTTGTCCACCCTGGGCGCGGTGCTCACGCTGCCCGGCATCGCGGGCTTCATTCTCACCATCGGGATGGCCGTGGACGCCAACGTGCTCATCTTCGAGCGCATCCGCGAGGAGATCCGGGCGGGCACCGCGGTGCGCAACGCGGTGGAGATCGGCTACAAAACGGCCTTTGTCACCATTATGGACGCCAATACCACCACCTTCCTGGCGGCCTTCTGCCTGTTGCTGATGGGCCAGGGCCCGATCAAGGGTTTCGCCATCATGCTGATGATCGGCATCATTTGCAGTATTTTTACCGCGGTATTCTGCTCGCGCACCTTTTTCCTGACCTACCTCAAGAGCAGAGACGCCATTCATTCGCTGCCCATCTGGCCCGTATGGCGGGGTAGCAAGCAACCGAGTTTGAATAGTTAGGAGCTGGGGACCATGAAGGAAATCAATTTTATCGGAAATCGGAAAATTTGCGCCGTGATCTCCATGGTGCTGATCGTGTGCTCCCTGGGGTACCTGTTCACCAATGGCATTCAAAGGAGCGTGGACTTCGAGGGAGGCACCAAGGTGATGGTGCTCTTCAAGTCGGATGCGATCTCCACGGGCGATCTGCGGGAGCGGGTCACCATTACCGAACCCAAGGCCACCATCGTCAAGGTGGATATGGATGACCGTTCGGCTTTCCAAATCAAGATCAAAAACCCCGAGGTCGAAAAAGGCCAGGAGTCGGAAGCCTCCTTGGCCCGTCTGGAAAACCTGGAACGGGCCTTCGGCTC
This sequence comes from Acanthopleuribacteraceae bacterium, assembly GCA_041940685.1. Lineage (GTDB taxonomy): Bacteria > Acidobacteriota > Holophagae > Acanthopleuribacterales > Acanthopleuribacteraceae > JBGTRP01. The sequence goes on along the minus strand of JBGTRP010000175.1, from coordinate 2,029 downwards.
TTTCGGTAACGACGAGCAGGAGTTGCTGGACCTGCTCCGGCAAGCCGGTGAGGGTGAGCTCGCGGGCAAGTTGATCACGGAGGACCCCTTCAATATCGAGGGCGGCGATGCGGTGAAACAGCGCACCTACGGCCCTCTTGCCGCCAACATCAAGACCAGCCTGGCAACCGGCGCAACGGTGACCGATGTGGCCAAGGCGGCCGCACCGGGGCGGGCGCTCGAATTGGAGCGGGGACTGCGCATCGCTTATCCCGCGCTCAACCGCACCTCGGTGGACCTGCTGGCCGCGGTGCTGAAGCAGTACAACCCGCTCGGTCGTCCCGCGGATCAGGATTACAATGACGTGGCCGAGCAGGTAGAAGGGGTCCGCGAGCAACGGGGCGATTTTATCCAGGATATCGATGGCGCTTTGACCGGGGTTCAACTGAAAGAGGGCGAGGACCTGAACCAGTTGACCGGTTTCTTCAGGAAAAACTTTACCACCGGTTCTTATCAGGTGATGTCCAATGAAACCTTCTCACCCTCTATCGCCGCGGAGTTGCTCAGCAAGGCCTGGGGCGCGGTCTTGCTGGCGATTTTCGGCATCTTGGCTTACGTTGCCGTACGCTTTAACAGCGGTTATGCGGTGGGCTCTGTGGTGGCGCTCGTCCACGACGTCATCATTGCCCTAGGGATTTTCGCCCTGGTGGGGCGCGAGCTGTCCAACCCCGTGGTCGCGGCCTTCCTCACCCTGGTTGGATACTCACTCAACGACACGATCGTGGTTTTCGACCGGATCCGCGATAATTTGGGCGCCATCAAACGGCCCGATCTCGCGAAACTGGTCAACAGCTCGGTGAACCAAACCCTGAGCCGCACGGTCATCACCTCGGTCACCACTTTTTTCGTGGTCGCGGTGATCTTCTGGGGCTCCAATAACTCCACCCTGACCGACTTCGCTTTTCCGCTGCTGATCGGCATTGTCGTGGGTACCTACTCCTCCATATTCGTGGCCAGCCCACTGATTTTGTGGTGGGATAAGCGCGTCAAACCCATCGTCGCATGAAATTTGTTGCTTGAACCCACAAGCCAACCGGGAATAAACTAGGGGAGAGTTCGGCCGTCGTTATTTCGCGGACTCCCCTTTTTTTCCCAGGGGGCTGCCAAGATGGGTATCCTGAAAACCGTTTCGTCGGTTGCGAAACGGGTTGGTCAAAAAAACGGCGATACCATCTACACCTATCAGGATGTGGAAACGGCCTTTTTGCGCCACCACCCCCGCGGCGACACCGATTACCTGAGACGCGCTTTTGAGCTGGCCGAACGGGCGCACGGCGGCCAGAGCCGGCGCTCGGGCGATCCCTACATCGCCCATCCCGTGGCTGTGGCAAAAACGCTCGCGGAACACAAGCTGGACCTGGAAACCGTGGCTGCCGGCTTCCTTCACGATGTGCTCGAAGATTGCCAGGTCGACGCATCCGAGCTAGAGCGCGAATTCGGCAAGGACCTGATGCGCATCGTGGATGGGGTTACCAAGATCGGGAAGATGCGTTTCCGGGACAAGAACCACGCCCAGGCCGAAAATTACCGCAAGATGATCCTGGCCATGTCCGAGGATATTCGTGTCCTGGTCGTCAAACTCGCCGACCGCTACCACAACATGACGACCCTGCACCATCTGCCGCCGCCCAAGCAACGGCGCATCAGCCAGGAGACCCTGGACATATTTTCCCCGCTGGCCCACCGCATCGGCATGACCTTCTTCAAGAATGAGCTGGAGCGCCTGGCCTTTTTCTACCTGGAGCCCGAGGCCTACCAACGCCTAAAAAAGGAGTTGACCGACCGGGAAAAGAAGAATCGAAACTTTTTGGCGGAGATCATCAAAGATATCCAAAAGCTGTTGCACACGCACCAGATCGAGGCCGAGGTCACCAGCCGCATCAAGGCCACCTACTCCGTCTACAAGAAACTGATTCGCAAGGACTGCTCTCTGGAAGGATTGTACGACTATTACGCTTTTCGCATCATCACCTCCACCGTCGAGGATTGC
>JBGTRP010000174.1:0-10807 GCA_041940685.1 Acanthopleuribacteraceae bacterium | reverse complement strand
GAGGATTTGAGCGCGTTGAGCCGCCGCGAGGGCGTGACCCTCTACATGACGCTGCTGGCCGCCTTCCAGACCCTGCTGATGCGTTACTCGGGCCAGATGGACGTGGCCGTGGGTTCGCCCGTGGCCAACCGCACCCGGCGCGAGGTGGAGGGCCTGATCGGCTTCTTCGCCAATACCCTGGTGTTGCGCGCCGATGGAAACGGCAACCCCGGTTTTCGGACGCTGCTGGCGCGCACCCGCGCGGCAACTCTGGACGCCCACGCCCATCAGGACCTACCCTTCGAACGCTTGGTGGAGGCCATACAGCCGGAGCGCGACCTTGGCCACGCACCCCTATTTCAGGTGATGTTCGTGCTTCAAAACGCGCCGCCGGTCGACCGCCCGCTGCCCGGCTTGACCCTTTCGGCAATCAAGGCGGAAAGCGAGGCCGCGCGTTTTGACCTCACTCTTTCCCTGGAGGAAACGCCACTGGGATTGCGGGGCCTGCTCGAGTACGACACCGACCTATTCGACGCGGACACGGCCGGCCGGATACTGGATTGTTACCAAACCCTTTTGGCCGCCGCCGCCGATCATCCGGAATGCGCCTTGGAGCGGTTGCCCCTGTTAACCGAAACCGCGCGCCGAAACAGCGGCATCCTTTTCACGCGTGACCAATGGCAGGCACGCGCAAGGCCCGAGGCTTTGCGAACCGCATTCGCCTTTCTCGAATCCGCTGAATCCGTAGAGTCACATGTATTGGATCGTTTTCTAGAACCCGTTCCCCTTGGCGTGTTGGGCGACCTTTTCCTCGCCTGCCCATCCGTCTATCCAGAAAACCTTGCCGCGGGAGATTTGGTTCCCCATCCCTTCAACTCCCGCTCGGGCGCATGGCTGCTGCGCACGGGAGAGCGCGCGCGCTTGTCCTCCAAAAGGGAAATCAACCCCGCGGGACCCGCCGGTAGAATCGTGCATCTTGGCGGGGCTCGGGTGGATTTGCGCGAGGTGGAAAGAACGTTGCTCCGTGACGAGGCGGTCGTGGAAGTCGCGGTTTTGGCGAGGGACGCGCGCGCCGGGGAACGACGCCTGGCGGCCTACTTGGTCACGGACGGGACGCCGCCCATGGCGCGGTTGCGCGAAACCCTGCGGTTGTGGTGGCCGGCAATCGACTCTCCGCTGATCGTTCCCGTCTCCCATTTGCCCCAATCCCGCGACGGCCTGCTGGATGCCAAAGCCTTGACGCAACTTCCAGTCCACGAGGAACAGCTCGTGACTTTATGGGAAAAGCGGTTGGCCGGACCGGACGCCATTCAACGGGCGGCCCTGGTGGAGGTTGCCAGCTCCGAACCACGTCGCTTTCTGCATATTTGGGACTTGTTGCCACGGGAAAACCAGGACGGCCAACCACGAATGGCCGCCGAGGAAGGGCCGAGCGCCACGCGGGAGGGCGTCGGGGGCGAACGGTCGCTCGCGTTCAGCGATGGCGGTCCCTTGGAGATTCCGCCGGAAGCGCCGCGCACCCTCACCGAGGCGCTCGTGCGGACCGCGCAACGTTTTCCGCACAAGGGCCTGGTCTATATTCGCCTGCAGGATTCCGGATCCGGCGGCGAACCCGTCTTCCAAAGCTACGCCTCCCTGCTCGAGGAAGCAACCAAACTCGCGGCCGGCCTGTCCCGCTCGGGCCTGGGACCGGGCGACCGCGTCATCCTGCAAATCCGTTCACACCAGCATTATTTCCCGGTATTTTGGGCTTGCCTCTTGCGCGGCGTCATTCCGGTAACCGTGGCCGTCGCGGAAACCACATCCCCGCAAAACGCGGTCATCCAGAAACTGGCCAATTCCTGGCGATTGTTGGAACAACCACCAATCTTGGCCGAGGACGATTGGGCCAGGGAACTGGAGGGTTTGGAAACCGCGCTTCCCCTTCCGGGTTTGCGGGTCTGGCCGTTGAGCGCCTTGGATTGCGAAGATCGCGGGGAGATTCGCCATCCTCAAAGCGATCGGGAGGTGGCCTTCCACCAGCTCAGCTCGGGCAGCACGGGCGTACCCAAATGCATCCAAATCACCCACCGCGGCATCGTCGCCCATATTCATGGCGCGGTGATCGCCAACGGGTATGAGTCGGACCATGTATCGCTCAACTGGTTGCCCATGGATCACGTGGTGCCCATCCTCACCTGCCATCTCAAGGATGTCTACCTGGGTTGTGACCAAATCGAACTGGAAACGCGCCTGGTTCTGAACGACCCGCTGCTCTGGCTGGATATGATCGAGCGCTATGAGGTCACCCATAGCTGGTCGCCCAACTTCGGTTTCAAACTGGTGAGCGATGCGCTCGCCCGTTCCGGGGACAGGCCTCGCGATCTTTCCAGCATTCAGGCCTTGATGAACGCGGGCGAGCAGGTGACCCTTCCGGTCGTGGCCGAATTTTTGGAAAGGACCGCGCCCTTCGGGGTCTCGCAATCCGCCATGCAACCGGCATTCGGCATGGCCGAGGCATGCACCTGCATGACTTGGCGCAATGGTTTCCAGATAGAAACCGGGGTTCATCACATCCGCAAGGACAGCCTGGGAGGCGCGCTTAAATGGACGCGAGCCGGCGATGCGGACAGCATGAGCTTCATCGACCTCGGCCCCCCCGCGGCGGGCATTCAAATCCGCATCACGGACGCGCAAAATTCGGTCCTGCCCGAGGGCGTCATCGGCCGCATGCAGATCCGAGGACCGGTCATCACGCCGGGCTACCTGAACAACGAGCCCGCCAACGCGGAGGCCTTCGTGGGCGGGGGCTGGTTCAACTCCGGCGATCTGGGTTTCATCCACGATGGCTGCCTCACCCTGACCGGCCGCGAAAAAGAGATGATCATCGTGCGCGGCGCCAATTTCTACTGCTACGAAATCGAGGACCTGGTCAACGCGGTCGAGGGCGTGACGCCCACCTTTGCCGCGGCCTGCGGTTACAACGATCCGGACACCGGCAGCGAGGGCCTGGCCGTGTTCGCCGTGCCGGCAGAAAATACGGCCGAAGCGCGGCTTCAATTGGTCAGCCGGGTTCGCGCGGCGCTGAGCGCCAACCTGGGCATCAATCCCGGTTACGTGGTGCCGCTCGCGCGCGAGGCCTTTCCCAAGACCACCAGCGGCAAGATCCAACGGACGCGGTTAAAAGAAAACCTGCTGGCGGGCGCCTTCGACGATGTGTTGAAAGCATTGGATATCCTCCAGGAAAACGAAAACACCTTGCCGGACAGCATGTATCGCATGGTCTGGCGACCCAAGCGGCGCGGGCTGCTTGCCGCCTCCCAACGCCCAATTCCCACGTTGGTTTTCGCGGATGAAAACGGCCTGGCCGAGGCGCTGGCCGCTCGGGCGGGAAGCGCCGCGAGGAACTGGGTTTGGGTCCGGAAGGGCCGTGTTTTTGAAGCCGCCGGGCGCGAATTTCGCATCGACCCCGCCCAACCCGAACACTACCGGCGCCTGCCCTGGGAGGCCGTTGCCCGCGGATTGAATCCAGGACGCGTGATCCATCTCTGGACCTATCGCCGAGGCGCGGAAAACGCGGGGACCAACGACCCGGAGCAAATGCAAACGCCGGGCGCGATCAGCCTTTTGCACTGCGCGAAAGCACTTTGGGAAACCCGCTTGGAGGATCGGGAAATCCTTTTCCAGGTGGTTTCCAGCTTCAGTCAACAGGTAAATCAAAAGGAAGGGCTCGCTTCCGCCAAAGCGCCGGCTCTGGGTCTGCTGAAGGCCATGGGAAGGGAGTGGACCTGGCTGCGTTGCGGCCATGCGGACCTGCAGATGCAATCGCTCGAACAGGACGCCGATTGCCTCTGGCGGGAGCTGGCCCAGGAAAAACCCGAGGAAGAGGTTGCCTACCGTAACGGCGTCCGCCTCATTCCCCGTCTGGAGAGGCTTGATCTTGAGGCGCTTCCCGTTCGGCGCGAACCCTTCCTCTTCGGTGGACGCTATCTGATCAGCGGCGGCCTGGGCGGCATCGGCCAAATCCTGTGCCGTTTCCTACTCGAACGCTACCAGGCGCGGCTCCTTATCCTGGGTCGCCGGGAGCTGGACGGGCCCATCAAACAAACGCTGAAGGAATGGGAACATTTGGACGGCGAGGCGCGTTATGCTGAGGCGGATATCACCGAGGTCCAGGCCGTTCGGCGAGCCGTCGAGGAGGCGGAGCGCCATTGGGAAGCCAAATTAGACGGCGCCATTCACCTGGCCGGACTGCTGCGCGAACGGCCCTTGACCGAAACCGGCGCGGAAGATATCTGGGATGCTTTGCGGCCCAAAATGCTGGGCGCTCAGGTCCTTGGCCGAATCCTGCGGGAACGCGGCGCGGACAAGAGCCTGATTCTCTTCTCCTCGGTCAATGGCTTTTTCGGAGGCGCCCAAGCCGGCGCCTATGCCGCGGCAAACCGTTTTCTGGAACAATTCTGTCGAGAACAGCGGGTTCGAGGCGGGCTCCATTGCCTATGCATGAATTGGAGCACTTGGGCGGGCACGGGCATGAGCGCGGAAAACCCGGGCGAGGCGCTCGCGCGGGCGCGCGGTTTCGACAGCCTCGACCCGCGCCATGCGCTCAATGCATTGCTCGCCCTGGGCGCGCGCGACGAAGCGGTCGCCTGGATCGGCCTGAACGCAACGAAACCGGCAATCGCACGCTATGAAACCCGTAAGGTCCGGACGCGTTTTGAACTCATCGCTTTTTTGGAAGGGGAAGATGCCGCGGCCATGCGCCAAGCCTTCCAAAGGCTACGGCTGGAAGACACATTCGGCGTCTCCGCCCGGCTCAAACCGCATCCGTTGAGCCGCATTCCCCTGGATGCGGAGAGACGGCCCGACCGGCAAAAGTTGCAGGAACTGGCGGAGGGGGACACGGGAGCCGGCGCATCGCGCGCGCCACGCACGGAAACCGAACGGGTGGTCGCGGGTATTTGGAGGGAGGCGCTGGGCATTGCCGCACTTTCCTTGGAGCGGAGCTTTTTTGAGATGGGTGGGCACTCCCTGCTGGCCACGCGGGTGGCCGCCCGTTTGCAGGAACGCTTTGGGATCGAGATCACGGTGCGGGTATTGTTCGAGGCCCCCACGGTAGAAAAACTAGCCACGTGGATTGATGAACGCCAGGAACAAGCGCCCAAGGAATACGAACCCATCGGAAAAGCCGACCGCGACCAGCCGTTGCCGCTATCTTTTGGCCAACAAAGGCTGTGGTTGTTGGACCGGATGGGAGACACCGCGGGGACGTACCACATCCACGCGGGTTTGATTCTGGAAGGCGAGCTCGATAGCGCGGCGCTGGAAAGCGGGCTCGCGGCCGTCATCCAACGGCATGAGGTACTGCGCACCCGTTTCACCATGATCAAGGGCGAACCCGTGCAAATCATCGACCCCTTTCAGCAAATCCATTTGCCGATCCTCGACCTGGCCCGGATGGGAGGCTCGGGAAGCCAGCCCGTTTCTTCACAAAACATGCGGGCCCGAATCAATGAGGCCGCCGCTCGATGCGGATTCGATTTGGAGCGTGGTCCGGTATGGCGCGCATTGCTGTTGCGCGAGGGCCCGCGTTCCCACGGCTTACTCCTCACGCTGCACCACATTTGCGCGGATGCCTGGTCCATGGGCATCCTGGTCGGAGAAATCGCGGCCCGGTACCAGAGCCTGGTCCGCGGGGTCCCGCTTCCGATAACGCCACTCGCGATCCAATACGCGGATTTCGCCAAATGGCAACGAGGCTGGCTCACGGGCGCGGAGTTGGAAAAACAATTGCACTACTGGCGCGAACAGTTGGTGGACCTGCCGCCGCTGTTGACCCTGCCCACGGACCGGCCCCGTCCCGCGCTGCCCAACCACGCGGGCTCCGTCATCCGCCTTACCCTTTCCGAACAGTTAAAACAAAAATTGGAAGCCCTGAGCCATCGGGCCGGCGCCACGCTCTTCATGACCGTGCTAGCCGGGTTCCAGGCCCTGCTGTCCCGCTATTCGGGCCAGGACGATGTGGCCGTGGGCAGCCCGATCGCCAACCGTGATCGCGGCGAGTTGGAGCCGCTCATCGGCTTTTTCGTCAATACCCTGGTCCTGCGCGCGCGCTTCCCTGTCGAAACGACCGGCTGGTCCCTGCTGGAATCGGCGCGGGCCGATACCCTTGCCGCCTTCTCCCATGCCGACATGCCCTTCGAACAACTGGTGGAAGCGCTGGCCCCGGAACGCAACCTGGCCCATGCGCCGCTATTCCAGGTGCTGCTGAGTTGGCAGAACCTACCGCTTGCCGGTGGAGACCTACCCGGCCTGGCAACGCGCATGCTCGAATCCGACGAGGCGGTCGCCAACTTCGATCTCAGTCTGAGCCTGTGGGAAACCGCGCAGGGCATATCCGGAACCCTGGCCTACAGCCGCGAATTGTTCGATGAATCCAGGGTCCAGCGCATGTGGTCTCATTTCCGGCGGCTCCTGAACGGTCTGGCGGACAGACCCGAGGAACCCTTGGCGCGTTTGCCGCTGATGAGCCAGGCCGAGCAGAAGCAGGTGCTGGTGAGGTGGAATGAAACCGGAGATGCCGCCCGGGAACCGGCTTGGATCGTTCCTCTGTTCCTTGACACGGCACAAAGAGCGCCTTCCGCGGCGGCCGCGGCCTTCGGCGCCTCCCGCTCATGCGATCAACTCCTTACCTATGCCATGCTGGCCTGCCGCGCCCAGGGATTGGCCCAACGCCTCCGCGCGCTCGGGGTTGGTCCCGAAACCCCGGTAGCAGTATGCCTTGACCGCTCGCTGGATGCGGTGGTCTGTCCCTGGGCCATTTGGTTGGCCGGCGGCGTGTACCTGCCGCTGGAGCCCAATCACCCCCCGGCGCGACTCGCCGCCATCGCCTCGGACGCGCAACCGGCCGTCATCTTGAGCGGGGAAAGGCAGGCCTCGGCATTCGAGGAGCTGGGCATCGCGCTCCTGAACCCCGCGGAAGTGAATGCTTCCAACTCCCTGGAGCGGTTCAAACCGAGACCGGAACCGCCCATGGCCGGCCAGGCCGCTTATCTGATTTACACCTCCGGCACCACGGGCCAGCCCAAGGGAGTGACCCTGACCCATGCCGGCCTCTTCAACCTGGCGCGCACCCAGGCCGAACGCTTCGAAATCAGTCCGGAAGCGCGCGTTCTGCAATTCGCCTCGCCCGCCTTCGACGCCTCCCTATCCGAGTTGGTCAAGACGCTCGGTTTTGGCGCAACGCTCTGCCTCGCCAACCGCCACGAACTGCTGCCGGGCAAAGATCTCGCGCGGCTCATGCAGATCCGCAACATCACGCATGTCACCCTGCCGCCCTCGGCGCTGGCATTGCTTCCCGCGAGCGAGTCCGCCTACCCGACGCATTTGATCGCCGCGGGCGAGGCCTGTCCAGCGAGCCTGGCGCGTGATTGGCAACCGGGTCGCCGCTTCTACAACGCCTACGGACCCAGCGAGGCCACCGTCTGCGCCACCATCGCGGACTCGCAGCCGGATCATCTGCCGGTCACCATCGGACGGCCCATGACGGCCACTCGGCTTTATATCCTGGAGCCGCGGGGCATGGCCGCGCCACCCGGCGTTCCAGGTGAAATCGCGCTCGCGGGCACGGGTTTGGCGCGCGGCTACGTGGGGTTGCCCGGCCAAACCGCTTCCGCGTTCGCGCCCAACCCGTTCAGCGACTTCCCCGGCGACCGCCTCTACTTCACCGGCGATCGGGCACAGTTCAGCGAGGACGGCCGGGTGCTGTTCATGGGTCGCCTCGATCATCAGATCAAATTGCGGGGATTTCGCGTGGAAACCGCGGAAATCGAGTCGGTTCTGCTGGCCCGTCCGGAAATCCAAGAGGCCGCGGTGCTGGCCGTTCCCCATGGCGGGGATTCCCGCCTGACCGCCTACCTGAGGTTGAAAGCGGACGCGAAGGCCGATGAACATGGCTTGCGGACCTATCTCCAGGCCCGCCTGCCTGATTACATGGCGCCAAGTTACTTCATCCCATTGCCGGAGTTGCCGCGTAACGCGAGCGGCAAGCTGGACCGCCGCGCCTTACTACGCGACTTCCCGCCCACGCGCCTGGCGCGGATCGACACCGGCGACGGCCCGCAAACGCCGTTGGAAGAGAAGATCGCGGCAATCTGGCGCAGCGTCCTGGGAGTGGATAGCCTGAGCGTGAACCGAAATTTCTTCGAGGCCGGAGGTCATTCGCTGCTCGCGATCCAGGTGGTGGAGGCCATGCGCGCGGAACTGGACATGCCCATCGCGGTTGTCGATTTCTTCACCTACCCCACCATCGCGGGATTGGCCGCCTTCCTGGGCGGGGGCCGGCAAGCTCAGGATCCCAGGGAAGCGGCGGCCGTGCGGGCGGCCCAGCAACGCGACGCTCTGGGCATGGCGGAGCCGCTTTCGGGTGACAGCCGGACCGGTTCCTCCGACGGGAGATCGGCCAAGGGCATGGAAATCGCGATCGTGGGCATGGCGGGCCGTTTCCCAAAAGCGCGCGATATCGACCAGTTCTGGGAGAACCTAATGGCCGGGGTAGAGGCCATCGAATTTTTCGAGGACGAGGAGTTGTTGGCCGCGGGCGTGGACCCGGATCTGCTTCAACATCCCCAATACGTGAAAGCGGGTACGGTGCTGGACGAGGTCGAAAGCTTCGATGCCGGCTATTTCGGGTTCACCCCGCGCGACGCGGAAATCACGGACCCCCAGCGGCGCCTGCTGTTGGAATGCGCGGAATTGGCGTTGCAGCACGCGGGCTACAACCCCGAGGGTTACCCGGGCCTGATCGGGCTTTACGCGGGCGTGGGCATCAACACCTATCTTTTCCGCAACCTGATGATGCGGCCCGAGTTGCTTCAATCCGTGGGCTTGAACGCGTTGATCCAGGCCAATGACAAGGACTTCGCCGCCACCCAGGTCTCCTACAAGCTCAACCTGCGGGGACCCAGCGCCAGCGTCAACACGGCTTGCTCCACCTCGTTGGTCGCGGTCCACCTGGCCTGCCGAAGCCTTTTGCATCACGAATGCGACATGGCCCTCGCCGGCGGCGTGAAGATCGGCATACCGCAAAAGACCGGCTACCTCTACGAGGAAGGCGATATCTACGCGCCGGACGGACATTGCCGCGCCTTTGACGCCGCGGCGCGGGGCACGGTCTCCGGCAGCGGCGCGGGTATGGTGCTGCTCAAGCGGTTGCGCGACGCGCGGGCCGATGGCGACACGGTTTACGCGGTGATCCAAGGCTCGGCCATGAACAATGACGGTTCCTCGAAAGCGGGCTACACCGCGCCCAGCGTGGAAGGCCAGGCGCGGGCCATTGCCGCGGCGCAGGCCATCGCCGGGGCGGCGCCGGAAACCATTAGCTACGTGGAGGCGCATGGAACGGGCACGGTGCTTGGCGATCCCATCGAGCTGAGCGCGCTTTCGAGGGTGTTCGGACCCACATCGAAAAAGGGAAGCTGCGCCATCGGCTCGGTGAAAACCAACATGGGCCACCTGGACACAGCCGCCGGCGTGGCCGGCCTGATCAAAACCGCGCTGGCCCTTCATCACCGGCAATTGCCGCCCAGCCTCCATTTCGAGAAACCCAATCCGGGCTTCGATTTGGAGAACAGTCCCTTTTCCGTGAACACGCGGGCGCGTTCCTGGCGGTCGGAAGCGGGCGGCCCCTTGCGCGCCGGCGTCAGCTCGTTCGGTATCGGCGGCACGAATGTTCACCTGGTGCTGGAGCGAATGCCCGAACCCGATCCCGAATCTGGGAACGAGTCTTGCCATCTGCTCGTGCTTTCCGCCCGGTCGCAAACCGCGTTACAGCGCTCCATCCAGAATTTGGGCGTTTATTTGGAAAAACATTCGGATGCGGACCTGGGTTCCGTGTCCCATACTCTCGCGCTCGGCAGACGCGCGTTTGAACATCGCCTGGCCCTGGTCTGCCGCGATGGCTCGGATGCGGTGAAAGCGCTCGCGGACGCCGCCTCCGATCCCTCCCTCTATGTCCGCGCGGGCGAGGGCTCGCCCCGGGTCGCCTTCCTGTTTCCAGGTCAGGGCTCGATTGCGCCGGGTTTGGGGCGCGGACTCTACGAGAGCGAACCCTGTTTCCGTCAATGGCTGGACCGTGCGGCGGCGCTTTTGGAGCCGCAGCTCAAATGGGACATCCGCAAGCTGTTGTATCCCGAGGCAGATCAACGGGAGCGCGCGGCCGAGCTCTTGAAAAAAACCCGATACGAGCAACCCACGCTTTTTGCAGTTTGCCATGCGTTCGCGCAACAGTGGCTGGCCTGGGGCGTACGGCCATGCGCGTTGTTGGGCCACAGTATCGGCGAATACGCGGCGGCCTGCCTCGCGGGCGTGTTTTCCTTTGAAGACGCACTGACCCTGATGGCCGAACGCGGTCGCCTGATGGGCCAATTGCCGCCGGGCCGCATGCTGGCCGTGGCCCTGGGAGAGGAAGCCTTGCGCCCCTATTTGGGGCCCAATCTGTGGCTGAGCGCGGTCAATGGGCCCAACCGAAGCCTGGTCTCCGGGTCACCGGAGGCGATCGAGGCTTTGGAAACGAAACTCAGCCGCGATCAGATTGCCTGCCGCGCATTGACAACCGCCCACGCCTTCCATTCCCCGCATACCGAACCGATTGTTCCGGAATTCACCGAGGCGGTCCGGCGCGCCAGCCCGCGGGCCCCGCGTCTGCCTTTCATCTCCAGCCTGACCGGGACCTGGATCCAAACGGCTGAGGCCACGGACCCGACCTATTGGAGCCGCCACATGCGGGAACCCGTCCGTTTCTCTGCCGGCATCGACCTGCTGCTGGCGGATGCGGACCGCCTTTTACTGA
>JBGTRP010000173.1:0-10820 GCA_041940685.1 Acanthopleuribacteraceae bacterium | reverse complement strand
CGCGCCCGGGCGCAAACCAAAGCGTCCCTGCATCTGACCTTTGGGCTGTACGCGGTTACCTTGGAACATGTCATGATCCGCGCCATCCAGGATTTGGCTGCAAAGTCGCCGGCTTTGAACAGAAAACTGCCATTGGGTTCTCCTTCAACAGGAGATTCAGGGCGGTCGTTTCGCGATCAAGTCGAAAAAGTGGCCGCGGAGTTGGGCAAAAAACTGGACTTTGACGAGGCAGCCCATCAACTGGCCGCCAAGGTCACGGCTGAAGCCCCAGCCGTGCCCAGCGAGCATTTCGCACAGCTCATCCAATTACGGCGACTGAACGCGCACTCGGTACTGCGGAGGCGCCAGGGCAACCGGGGGGTGGTCACGGTGGGTGACCGAAAGGTGACCCTTCACTATCCCGGAGGCTTCTACCAAGCCTCCTTTGACCTGCTGCCCTCCCTGGAATTTGTGTGTCAAATGGAACGGGCCATGGTGAAAGAGATACCCGGCGAGATCCGCGCGGAAGAACGCTTGCAACTGGCCCGCGATCTGGTGGAAAAAGGGTTTCTGGCTATCGTGGAATAGTCCGGTTTTGAATCGATCCGAAATTTCTTCTTCCGGCGGCTCGATCCCGAATCGGCCTCAGAATATGTCATTGGAGTCACAGTTGGAGTCGCTATCCGAAAATAAACCCGCCCTCGATCGAGTTTTGTGCAAGCTCATGGGGTCCGCAATCGGCCCCGAATTCGCCGATCGGTTTTGGGGACAGAAGAACTGTCACGTCCAGCGCGCCATGCCGGATGATTTCTCTTCCCTCTTTTCTTTCGAAGATTTGGATCGCTTAATCGGCTATTCCGCAAGCAATGACGGAATCAAGTTTTTTAAGGATGGCGATTGGAGCGAACCAGAGATCATGCGGGGTCGAAACCGGACCTCCCTGCCGAAGTTTTATGACTTGTTTGCTAAGGGATACGGCATTCTCATCCGGCAAATGGAGCAACGATGGCGCCCGATTGTCGAACTGGCCGGCGAAATGAATCAGGCCTTTGGGCTGGCCACGGAATTCGACCTTTTCGCGGCTCTGGGAGATTGCGGCGCGGGTAGCTTCCCTCTCGGTAGCGAGACCTTCATTCTTCAAATCAAAGGCGGTTCCACCTGGATTGAAAAGGACGATCGTCAAAATATCCACCAAAAAAAAAGCGCAAAAAAATCAAATTTGGCACGCGATCCATACCTGGAATTCAATGTCAACGCCGGCGATACGCTTTACCTAACTGAGGAATCGGAGCGGCGGGTCCGCTTCCCAGCGGGGCCCTGCCTGTTGCTGATTGCAAGGGTCGAGGGAATCTCCTGGGAGGATTTTTTTGTCAGGGCCGTGATATCGGCAAGTCAAAAAGACCGGCGGTTGAGGCTTTCCTTGCCATTTGGAACCCTATTGGACCCCAATCAAAAAGGCAGAATCGTTGGAAACTGCCAATCCTTTTTTAGCGAAATTGCCCGCGATCTCAATCCGGAATCGGAGTATTCCGCGCTCTCATTTGAACAAAAAGAAAAGATGTCCCCGGTACCGGATGGCCATTTCATTCAAATCAACCAGGTAGACGGCATCGATGGGGAAACCCTGGTGGAAAAAAGACCCGGGGCCGTCGCGGAAATGAAACTCGGCGACAACTTGGCCGAGCTCCAGTTCCCCGGAGATTATCTCTTCGGTCCTGAAAAGCTTTTTCTGGCCATGGATTTTGTCAAAGACACCGATGCCTTCAAGGTGAAAGACATTCCAGGCTGGTATACGGATCGCGAAAAGGTTCTTTTCGTTCGGCATCTTGTCCGCAAGGGATATCTTCGTTTGCGAGAGCGTGGTTAACTTGGTAGTTTTGGTAAAAACCATCTTGGCCTCGGCACACAAGTGAAGGAGCGGGTGTATTTCGGTCCTGGCGCCGCACACCTTTTGTATGTTGTTCGATCTGTTTCCAAAATTCCGGAGTAATCCAAAATGAATCCATTCACCGATCGTAAATTTCCACCTTCCATTCACCATCTCTGGAGAAAGAAGACGCTTGGCATGAGACCAAAGGTTAAAATCGAGCAATATGAAGATCATATGACCGTGTTCATGCTGTTCAGCCACCTCTTGAGTAGTCGCGGGGTTCAACCAAGGGGCGTCATCTACCTGGGGGCCAACGTGGGCCAATTGCTATGGCCCTGGATCATGATGAGTTTCAAGGAAATTTTGATGGTCGAACCCCAGGATAAGGCATTCGCAAAGCTGCGCGAAAATACCGAGGTGGCCAGTCAACTGCTACTGGCCTATGAAGAATTCACTCGGGCCGAGCCTTTGACAAATATCCAAATCGCGCAATGTGCGATCGGGCGCCATGACGGTGATTCGGAATTCCATGTTACCGCCAATTCCTGCCTGGGTTCGCTGTTGCCGCCCATGCAGGGTGGCTATGAGGAAGGAGCCTTGAACCTGGACGGCGAAATGCGGGTCGTCGAAAAGAAACGGGTTCCCATTTTTACACTGGACAGCTTCCTGCAAAATATGGGGCCGGATGCCAGTTCCGCCTACAATTTGTTGTACATGAATGTTCAGGGCTCCGAACTCCAAATTCTCGAGGGTGCTCGAAAAACCCTTCCATATCTGGACTTGGTTTACCTTGAAGTCAATTACTCCGAACGGTATCAAGGTTGTCCCAAGGCGCGGGAATTTGACGATTTTTTAGCGGATTTCCGTTACGAACCCGTCTGGGGATTCAAAAACCCGCGCCTGAGCAATGGATTTCTTCTCTACCACAAGAAAGCCTGAGGAGAGGGTACATCGATTGAGCCATCGACCGAAAACCGACTCGGTTCCAAGAAAACATGAGATCGAGCCGAATGCGGCGAGAGAACATCCATGCGCGAACCATGGAATTCACATTTCCACCGAAACATCATAAGGTTTAGTATGAACGTTCCCCAAAAATCCTCACCGCCATTTGATTTACCCTGGCTTCTGCATCCCTTGGACCCGGCCCTGTTTTTCCAACAATACTGGGAGACAAAACCCCTTCATCTTTCTGGCAGGTCGAAATCCTACTACCGCGATCTATATACCCTGGAGGATTTTGATCACACGCTCCTGTGCGGCAAATTCGATCCCAAGGATATCTTTGTATCCAAGCTGAGCTCAAAAGTTTCCCATGACCTCTTCATGACCCTGGAGGGCATGGTTGATATGGTCAAACTCTACCAATTCTTCGAAAAGGGACACACCGTTTACGCCTACCAAATTCACAGGCGAAACGATCGAATCCGCCGGTTTTGCCGGCGAATTGAAAATGAATTACACCAGGAGAGTTTTCCCGCGGTGTTCCTGACGCCCCCGAATTCTCAGGGCGCCAAGCCACACTATGATGTGCCCAATATTTTCGTATTGCAGTTGGAAGGGCAAAAGACCTGGCGCCTCTATGAACCGGTGGGAGAAAAACCCTTCCGTATGGACGACATCACCGTCGTGGACCCCGAAAATCTCGGCGCGCCGGTCCTCGAGGTAACCCTGAACTCCGGCGACCTTTTCTATTTTCCCCGGGGCTACCTGCACGAACCCTTCACCTCGGGGGAAAGCTCGCTCCACATCACCTTGGGCTTTATACCCCGCGTTTGGTGGGAGGTGCTGAAAGCCTCGACCGATCAAATGCTCCAAGGACATCCTCGATTTCGCGAAGCCTTGCCCCGCGGCTGGTTTTCCGGTGAGATTGACGACAAGCTGCAATCCGAATTCAAATCCCTGCTTGCCGAGTTTGCTGAAACCTGTGACCTGGAAAAAATCATGCAATCCTTCCGGGAACACTTGTTGAACAACCAGCAGCCTTTGCCGGATGGACACTTCCGCCAAATCCAAAACGAGGCCAATATCAACCTCGACACGCTCCTCTCCCCTCGAGAAGACATCATCGCCCACCTCCATTGGGATGAAACCCCGATGGCGGTTTTGACATTCTCCGGCGGCAAAATCTCGGGACCGCCGCATATCTACCCTACTTTAGAAGAGATCATCAAGCGAAAAGCGCCGTTCCGGGTTCGGGAAGTACGCGATGACCTGGGAGATGAGGGCCGTATTACACTAGTCCGCCGGCTTGTAAAAAGGGGTTTTCTGAAAGTCCTCTCCTATTGATTGGATGCCGCCCTCCAGAAAATCCTCTCTCGCGCCCACTTGTTTTAGGGTAATAAAGTTGGAGAAATTTAAAGGAAAGCGGCCATCTTTACAATACATACCAGTCCTTATCGATTTATCCTGTTCCCTGACCTTACGCCCGAAATTTCTAGTGGAAGACTTGTTGGAAGGTGAGAATGAGCTTGCGACCCTTTTGGCCCTCTCTTGAAGAGCGGGAATTCTTTGAACGAGAAGGCTATCTGGTGGTGGAGAATGCGCTTTCTCCGGATCAAACCCAAAGGCTCGCCAAGGCCGTCGACCGCTGTGGTAGCGATGGAAATCCGGGTTTTTTCAATAGGTTGGACATTCTGGGTCTGGACGACAGTTTCATCGAATTGGTGACCAACCCTCCGGTTCTGGCAAAAATCGCCGGTTTTCTAGGTTGGAATATCTGGGTCAACCACACCCATTACAATGTCCGCCCGCCCGATCCGCCTGATGAAACCTACTCCTACCATTGGCACAAAGACGGTGGCACCTTTAGCGCGGATCTGCAAGGCGAGCCGCCCATGACGGCCATTAAAGTCGGTTTTTATCTGACCGACCTCAGCCAACCCAATATGGGTCAGACCTACTTAATTCCCAAACATTTCTCCGCGGGAAAACACTACCAGGACCAATTGGGGCCCAACTCTCCACCGCCCACTGAAGCGAAATTGATGAAGTTAAAACCCGGCTCAGCCGTACTTTTCCAACAACGCACCATTCACAGCCAGGGAAGCCCCAACCATTCCCAAATCACCCGAAAAACGATTTTTGTTCAATGGGCCTTCCGCTGGTTGTTCCCCGTCGACACCATGACCCTGGGGAATTTGGAAAACCGAACCACGGACCCCATTCAGAGGCAGATGTTGGGGTTTACGGGCCAACGACCCTCGGGCAGACTCGCCAGCCGCTACTATCCCAGCGATGTGGATATTCCCCTGAAAAAAAAGCTGATCCAGGAGGTGGGGCTCGCGCGCCTGTGTGAAATTGGCCCAATGACCACGCGCCAGCTCACCAATCTACTGAAATTTGATTTGGATTAGCGGTTTCCATGACTACTGCCGCGCCGAAAGGCGGCAGTAGCAGGAGGCCTTGATGTCCACGTCCGCGCGGCTGCAGGCCTCGCCGAATTTGAGCCGGACCTTCCGTGCTTCTTCCTTCTTTTGAATTCGGTCCAGGCATTCGGCCAGGCCGTGGAGGGACCAGACATTGTTGGGATGGCGTTTCAGATCCGCGCGGTAAACCTTTTCCGCCTCCTTCACCCGGCCCTGTTCCAACAGCAACGCGCCCAGGGAATGGCGCGCCGGCTGCATCCAACCCCAGGGTTCGTCGTAGTTCAGCGCATCGTCGCGCGCCACCGCTTCGCGTAAATGTTTGAAGGCGGCCTCAAACGCCTCTTTGCGGTAAGCGATTTCGCCGTCGATCATGGCCTCGGCCACGCTCAGAATCGACTTACAGGCATTGTTGAACAGCAGCCGGGTTTCCGGAACCGCGGCAAGGGCCGCATCGAAGGCTGCCTTCTCCGCCTCCGCCTCCGCCACCTTGCCGGTAGAGGCCAAGGCCAGGGCGCGGGCGTAATGCCAAACCGCCCGGGTGACCAACAGGTCATCGGCGGGTTTCGGCTGCTTCAGGATCTTTTCCCAATGCCCGAAGCGCACCATCACATGCAGGGGCGTGGGTACGAAGGCTTCCACGAAATCGGGCATCGAGACCAGCAGTTCCACGGGAATTTGGGTGACCAACTCGTCCGCCGCCGATTGCGCCAATTGGTTTTGGCCGTCGAACATGGCCGCGTACACCAGAAAGTGGTAATTGTGGATGCGGTACAGGGTGTAGAAGTTCAGGGCGCCCCGCTTGCTGACGTATTGCATGTCCGCGGCAATGGCCTTTTGGTTGGCGACGATCGCGGCATGGTAGTCTCCTACCAGCACATCGATATGCGAGGGCATATGCACCAAATGGCCCGCACCTGGCATGGCTTCGCGCAACCGGTTGGCCGCGGGGAGCGCTTTTTCCGGATGGGGCGAGGCCTCCATGGTGTGGATGTAGAAATGGCAGAGCGCGGGGTGGTCGGGCCACTTCTTCAGGCCGGCTTCGAGGACCGCGACGATCTCGGGCGTTTCGGGCATCATCTTTCCCTCGGGCGTCCAGTGATACCAGGGACGCAGCAGCATCAGCGACTCCGCGAGCAATGCGGTCACATCAGCATCCTCGCCATGGGCGCGATGCACCTCCCGCATGGACTCGGCATAGGCCTTGTTCAATGGCGAGCGGTCGGCAGGCGCGGGAACCGCATAGCGCTTGGCGAGCGCCTCGATGAGCGCCGCCTCCACAGGCGAGGCGCCGGCCTTGAGAGCCTGGGCCTTGGCAATGTTTTCTTGCGCGCGCGTTACCGCGGCCGCATCCATTTCCGTGTTGTTGATGTTGGGACCCGAGGCGTAGGCAATGCCCCAGGGCGCCATAGCGCAATTGGGATCGGCCTTCGCGGCGGCCTCGAAACAGCGGATCGCCTCCTCGTGGTTGAAGGCGTAACACAGCGCCAGACCCCGATCGAACCACAGTTGCGCCTCGGCGGAGGCGGTGGAAATCTCCCGATGAAAGGAGCCGAGGGCGTAGGGTTCCCGAATTGCCTCCTTGGCCGCGTGAAGGGGTGAAGCCGCCAAAACCAATAAACACGCACTTAAAAAAAACCGTGGAAACAGCATGGAAGCCTCCTTCAGGAATAAAACGCCAAAAGCCAGTCGCGGGAGCATTGATTTTTTCAGTTCAATGCTTGGAATATAAGGAGCCTCCCAGCCATGGTCAAGCGATAGGGTTTCCCTTGGTAATTGTCTATCAAGAAAAAATACCCGAATTTTTGAGCTTTTTTGCTCCGAAATTCTGCTTATAAGAACAGTGGTGGTTTTTCCTTTTGGTAAAGAAAAATCACGAGGCCTAATATGAAGGTCTCTAACTCAAATAAATGAAAGGTTTCAACGAATAGGAGAGAATACAAACCGGAACATGATCCTTTAAGAAGTGCCAAATTGGTAGTGACAGTGGGAGGTAGATCACATGTCAAAAGCAGAAGTATTTGATCTCAAAGATTATAAAGAAATAAACAACTCTACCTCCCACCATCCCAGTTTTTGGACCCAAACTTGGACATTTTGTAGAAAGTTCTACAAAGGGATTATGGTTGTCGCTACTCTATCGACCCTGGTCACATTTGTCGCGTTCTTAAAACCCCAGTTTAATCAGGAGAAGTCTTTATATAAAAACATCACGACCCGTGACGCCAGAGGACTTGGCGGGGCGATTAAAATCAAAGACCTGAAATTTACCAACAACGGCACCATCAAAGACTTGGATCGCTTTTTAGAAATTAGGGATCGACCCGCGGAGGAACAGGACAGAGCACCCGGCATTCTCACCGATGTATTGGATGTGGAAAAAAACGCCTCCCCGGAGACCCGAGTATATTTGAACCTTTTGTCCGTCGATTATTATTTGAGCCATGAAAAAATCGACAAGGCATTTGCTTCGGTCAATGCCGCATCTAAAATCTTGGGCGAAGAAAAAAACACGCCGAGAACCCTATGTCACCGTTACCACGATATCTATTTACTGCGATGCTATAAAAAGAAGATGGATCATTTGACCCATGAAAAAGAAAACTCGAACCAGGAAATGAAAGACCTTTGGCAAAAAATCAGAGAGTTGGAAACCCGCCTCAAAGCGGATGGTGTTCTGGTAAGTTGGAATCATCGGATTCATCATGGAGTCTTGGCTCCCACTTTGGCTTTGGCCTACCCTTACGGTGCTGACACCAGCAGTGTCGGCGTCGGTCTATCATTGACGGCTCTGGATGGATATGGGCTGATGGACCCGGGCGGGAGACCCCTTCCCATCTGGCCAGGCCATGATCCATTCGCGGCATACTCCATTTCAGATGGCGACGGCCTTGAACCTGCTCCCGCTTGCCATACCGATCTGGACGCGGTTTTTGATTTGTACGGGACGTCCCCCATGGCCGGCAACATCCCTGATTTCGATACCTACTCACCCGACGTGAGCCCCGATGACGCCGCTGCATTGACTTGGACAGTGGGGGCTCCCTCCAATACCGCGGTGGGCCCGCATCTCTCAGTATGGACGGAGACCTACGATCTGGACCTGGAAAGTATGGTTCCATTTCCAATGGATGAGCTTCTCGACATCCAATTCGAGGGTTACAACTTATCCTTGGGCGCATTCATAAGTACCGCCGCAACCATCAACACGGCCGCCAACATGGTAGTCATCGGGGTGGACGATTACAACGACAACCTTCCGGACCTGAACTTCGCCGAAAGCGATGCGGAGAAGGTGTTCCAGACCCTGGATCGCTTCGGTTTCTATGGCAACCTGTTACGGGGCGCGGACGCCGACCACGAGTCCATCCTCACCACCTTGGCGACCACGGTGCGCGACGCCCAGCCCGACCAGCCTCTGTTCGTTTACTTCGCGGGGCATGGTTTCACAGGTAAGGCGGGTCAGGTAATGCTCGTCACCGGTGGCGGCGGGGCCAACAGTGTGGAGGTCATTTCCCTGAGCGATGTAATGACCATCCTATCCGGTCATGAGGCGCCCTCTCTGGTGGTTCTGGATGCCTGTATGACCGGCGCGGGCGAAGTGTCGCCTGGGTTCGCGGCCAATGGCGCCAATGTGAGCATGGGCGCCGGCGTGGATACTGAGGTCAAGGCCGGGTCGGTTACGGTCGTCTACGGCACACATCCCGGCGGAAAGGCTTTGGAAATTGGCGAACTGGGCGGAGGGTTGTTTACCCACTACTTGGTCAAGGCCCTCAACGCCACCCTCGAAGCCACCGGTACCCTTCCCACCGCTGCTGCCCCCATGGACCAGCTCAAAATTCTTAGAAGTATACTCCACCAAGTAACGCGGGACACCGCGGCGGTGGCTCGTGCTTGCGGACGAATTCAGCAACCTATGGTGGTTGAGAGTGCCACATCCGAAACCATTCAAAAAAATCGGCGATCGTCTCCGGGCGGGGGCCGATAACCACCAACCGGGTTAAGGAAAGTATTTGAAATCATGCAGGGCTCTCACGAACCTGGGAACCTTGCATTTTTTCAATTTGAGCTTGCGCCCCTGGGGCTGGATGACTCTGGGAAACCCGGTGATCAAGAATGGTAAACCCGATCTCATTGGATGGGTACGCAACCCTAAGTGTCGCGCTTTTAGCCTCAATTCACCTCCAAATGTATGGAGGAATGGGTAATGGTCGGCCAGGCTCTCTCGGACCACGGCAGTCATCTCGCTTACGGTTGGGCTATACTCCTGGGTACTTTAACCCCCCGGTATTGAAAAGGCAAAGCTTTGAAAATTTCATCCGCATCAAAAGTCCGCGAGTTCTACGAACGATCGGCAGATTCCTATAACGAAATGATGGATGCCGAGATCAACCACAAGACCTATTCCGACACTCTGAGTCGATTGGCAGAGCGGATAAGCGAATTAGGGGGTCCGGTAATAGACAGCTCATGCGGGTCAGGGCATATGTTGTCCAGGTATCAGGAGCTTTATGATCCCGAACGTTCCCTTCTGGGGATAGATTTGTCGCCACGCATGGTCGCGATCGCGTCTGCCAGGCTGGGCTCCAAAGCGAAAATAGCGACCGGAGACATGCGCGCCCTGAAGGGGGTCAAATCCGGTTCGGCGGCCGCGATTTTGAGTTTTTTTGCCATTCACCATATCGCTCCCGAAGAGATTCTGGCCGCATTTCGAGAGTGGCGCCGCGTTCTGAGAGTCGGAGGTCAATTGGTGCTAGCCACCTGGGAGGGAGCTGGCTCCATCGACTATGGCGAAAGCTGCGATATAGTGGCGTTCAGATACGGAAAAATGGAAGTCGCGGGTTGGGTACACGAAGCGGGATTTGGCATGGACCACCTCGTGGTAAAACCCGTGGAGGATATGCCGATGAATGCCATTTATCTGGAGGCATCCAAGCCTAAGTAGGCCAGAGAAATGTCTTTCGGATCAATTATTTTGTTCGCCGCAGGGCCTGCGGGCTTTTGCCTGGAATCCTCTCAATCAGACCCTTTGCCTCCAAATCGAGCTTCACCGCCATGACATGCCAGGTGACCTTGCCCAGCATCGGGCGTTTGTCCTCAGGCAGGTTTTGACCCACCGCCTCGTAGAGGGATTTCAGGGGAATGCCTTGCTCCGATCTCGGCACCGCCTCCAAAATGACCCGCCTGTAGATTTCATATTTCTCGCGGGCCATGCGTGGACCGCCCGCGCCCTCGGTGATATTTTGCAGTTGCAGCATTTCTTTTTTCGCCACCGGACCAGCCCCTCAATCTTGAAATCTTAAATTTTCCAGCAGCTTATCAGATCCGCCCCGACAGGGCAATTTCGTGCGTGGACTGGTAATCGCGATTCAGGATCGAAAGCGGTCCACATCGATTTCGTGTTTGCGGATCAGCTCCAGGAAGACGCGGCGGTGTTTGCCCGCGCCGCGCGCGGCCCGGCTCACGTTACCGCGGTTCATCGCCAGGGCCGTGGTCAGATAATCCCGCTCGAAACGGGTCACGACCCGCGCCTTCGCCTGCTGAAACGTCTCGCCCCCGTCCCCGCCCGGTTTGCCCAGTTCTAAATCAGCGGGCGAAACCCGGGT
>JBGTRP010000172.1:0-10822 GCA_041940685.1 Acanthopleuribacteraceae bacterium | reverse complement strand
AATGGCTGATCGCGGATACGGGCTTGGAAGTGCTGCTCACCACCCACGAGGGCCCGACCCAATGGCCGGCCCAGGTGCGGGTCGAACATCTGACCGCGGCGGGGATGGAAGCGGAATCCGCTCCGGACTCGCCCGTGCTTCCCGGCAAGGCCGGCGCCTACATCATGTATACCTCCGGGTCCACGGGCCGGCCCAAGGGATCGCTCATCCCGCAACATGCGGTGGTCCGGCTGGTGCGCGACACCGATTACATCAGCTTTCGAGCCAGCGACCGGGTCGCCCACAACGCGAGTATCGCCTTTGACGCGGCGACCCTCGAAATCTGGGGCCCGCTTCTCAATGGCGGGGTCTGCGTGGTTCAGCCCCGGTCTCGGCCGTCATTGGAGGAATTGGGTCTCTTTCTCAAGCGGCAAGGCATCGATATCCTATGGTTGACCGCGGCCCTGTTCCACCAAATGGTAGACGAGGAATCGGAGAGCCTGAGTGGCCTGCGGCTGTTGCTGGCCGGTGGCGACGCGCTTTCGCCGCGCCATGTGGATGCGGCCCGGGCCGCCTTGCGCAAGGGCCTCGTCATCAACGGATACGGCCCCACCGAGAACACGACCTTCACCTGTTGCGGACCCCTCGGCAAAACCGACCGCATCGGACGCGCGGTCCCCATCGGACGGCCCATCGCCAACGGCCGCGTGTATGTCCTCGATCGCGGCTTATTGCCGGTTCCTCTCGGCGTGACCGGCGAGCTTTACGCCGGAGGCGCGGGCCTGGCGTGGGGATACCTGAGCCGGCCCGGCCGCACCGCGACATGCTTCCTACCCGACCCCTTCTCGCGAATTCCAGGCGAACGCATGTACAAAACCGGCGATCTGGCCCGCTACCGGGACCGGGGATCAAATCTCGCCGGCGATCTTGTCTTCATGGGCCGGGTGGACGATCAGGTGAAGCTGCGCGGCTACCGCGTCGAACCCCGCGAGCTGGAGGCCTTGCTGGAAGCCCACGCGGCCATCGCAGAAGCGGCGGTTCTGGCGCGCGAGGATATCCCCGGCGAAAAACGCCTGGTTGCCTATGTCACGGCCAAAAGCGGGACCGAGGTCAGCGCCGACAGCCTGAACGCCTATCTCGCGGAACGGCTTCCCGATTACCTGCTGCCCGCGGCGATTCTTCACCTTCCGGCCATGCCCTTGACCGCCAACGGCAAACTCGATCGGCGCGCCCTGCCCGCGCCGCAATGGGAAACACATCGGCCTGACCTGGAGGATCAAAGACCCGTCAGCGACACGCAAATCGCGCTGGCTGAAATTTGGCGAGACCTGTTGCATCTACCCAAGATCGGCATTCACGAGAATTTCTTTGAATTGGGCGGCCACAGCCTATTGGCCACGAGGGTCATCTCGCGCATTCGCGCCCAATTCCATACGGCGCTGCCGATTCAGGCGCTCTTCGAGGCGCCGACCCTGGCTCGGCTGGCCACGCGCGTCGAGGCGGCCGCGCGCTCGGGCGACCAGGCCAATCCCATCACCAGGGCGGACCGTTCGGCGCCCCTACCGCTCTCATTCGCTCAGGAGCGCCTGTGGTTCATCGACCGTCTGGAACCGGGCAATATCCAGTACAATTCATCCTTCTCGCCCCGCCTTCTGGGCCCCTTGGACGTGGAGGCGTTGCGCCGGGGTTTGGATGACATCCAGCGGCGACACGAGGTGCTGCGCACCCGCTTCCGAGAACAGGACGGCGCCCCGGTTCAGGTGATCGATCCGCCGGCGGAAGTCGACCTCACCCTAATTGGGCTGGAGAGTGGGGACAGGGCCCGAGGACAGGCATGGTTGAGGCGGCTGGTCGCGGCCGAGGCCAACCGCCCCTTCTCCCTAACCGAGGGACCGCTCCTGCGGGTCAGGCTCTTCAGGCTGGGGCCCGAGCGCCATGTGTTGCAGATCACGCTGCACCACATCGTCTCGGACGGTTGGACCGTCAAGCTTTTGTTCGAGGAGCTCTCCGCCCTGTACCGTACGCGCCTACTGGGGAACCCCTCGCCCTTGGTGCCGCTCCTCATCCAATACGCGGACTTCGCCCAATGGCAACGCTCCCATTTGAAGGGCGAACGGTTCACGCGCGAGATCGAATACTGGCGAGAACGGCTGCGAGGCGCACCCGAACGGCTGGAATTGCCATTGCGAGCCTCGGCCCCGCGTACGCCGAGCGACCGAGGCGCCACCCATTCCCTGCATCTCGATGCCGCGCTGACCCGAAAGCTCCACGATCTGGGCCGCGCTTGCGGCGCAACCCTGTTCATGACCCTGCTGGCCGCCTTCAAGGCCTTGCTGTTTCGCTACACCCACCAAAGCGACATGGTGCTCGGCTCGCCCATCGCCAACCGCACCCGGCAGGAGATCGAGGCTTTGATCGGTTTCTTCGTGAACACGCTGGTGCTGCGCACGGACCTCTCTGTCGAGAATGAGGCGGGTCCCGTCAGCTTCGCGGAGCTCCTGCGCCGGGTGCGCAAAACCACGCTGGAGGCTTACGCGCATCAGGAGCTGCCCTTCGAAAAGTTGGTGGAAGCGCTGAAGCCGCAGCGGGTCGCGGGCCAAACGCCCTTTTTCCAGGTGATGTTCATCCTGCAGGAAGGCCCGCTCGCGGGCATCGAGCTGCCGGGTTTGAACCTGGTCCCCATGGACCCCGGCCACGGCAGCGCCATGTTCGATTTGACCCTGGTGCTGTGGGAGAGCGATGGCGGCATCGAGGGCGCTCTCGGTTACCGGCGGGATCTGTTCGAGTCGAAAACGATCGAGGCCATGGCCGGTCATTTGAAAAACTTGCTGCGCGCCTTTGCCGCCAACCCGGAATTGACCCTCGGCGAGGCCCCCATTCTGGCGCGGGACGAACTCGCGCGCCTGCTGGTCGCCTGGAATCAAACTTCCGCGCCCTACCCGCGGGCGGCCTGCCTTCACCACGGACCGGTCCAAAACGCGGCGCGCGCGCCGGAGGCCACGGCCCTGGTCTCCGAATGCAAACCCGGCGCGCGCGCCCGACACCTGAGCTACGAGGCGCTGAACCGCCGGGCCGAGCGGCTAGCCGGGGTTTTGCGGGCCCGGGGCGTGGGACCGGAGGCGCGGGTCGGGGTGTGCCTGGAACGCGGACCGGACATGGTCAGCTCCATGCTCGCGGTGCTCAAGGCGGGCGGCGCCTATGTGCCGCTGGACCCGGAATACCCCTCCGAACGTCTGGCCTGGATGATCGAGGACGCGGGCGTCGCCTCGCTCATCACGGAAACTAAACTTCTGCAACGGCTGCCCGCGGTCGCCGGCCAAACCTTGCTGCTGGACGAATGCAAGGCGAAAGAGCCTGAGAAGGGAAAGGCAATCGAGCCCCATGCGGACAACCTGGCCTATTTGATCTATACCTCCGGCTCCACGGGCCGGCCCAAGGGCGTCATGATCCGCCACGGCGCCGCGGTCAACCTGGTCACTTCCTTTATCGATTCCTACCATCCGGACCAGGCGGACCGCATGCTACAGCAGGCATCCATCTGCTTCGACGTTTCCGTGGGCGAAATTTTTCCCATTCTGAGCGCGGGCGGCTGCCTGGTTCTGCCCGCCCGCGAGGTCCTGCTGGATTTCGAACGGCAAATCGACTTCATCGAAAGCAGGCGCATCAGCATGTTCGGCGCCACGCCCTCGGTTTTGGCGGGTCTCAACCACGTTCACCGGCGCCTGTCCGGCGTGCGTCTCATCCTCAGTGGGGGCGAGGCGCTTTCCCTGGACCACGTGGATCAACTGTTGGCCCATGCGACCATTACCAATGGCTATGGGCCCACGGAAACCACGGTCTGCGCCACGGTCGCCCTCTGCGACGAGACCATGCACAAGCCGCCCATCGGCCGCCCTATCGCCAATACGCGCCTGTACATTCTGGACGCGGCATCGCAACCGGTTCCACCGGGCGCGCCGGGCGAACTCTTTATCGGTGGAGAGGGTCTGGCGCGCGGTTATCTGAAACGGCCCATTCGCAGCGCCTTGCGTTTCCTACCCAACCCCTTTTCCGCACGGGCAAAGACGCCAGGCGCGCGTCTCTACAGAACCGGCGATCTGGTGCGCTACCTGCCCTCCGGGGAAGAGCCGCCGATGATTGCATTCCTGGGCCGCCTGGATCAACAGGTCAAGATCCGCGGTTTCCGCATCGAGTTGGGTGAAATCGAGACGCTGCTTTCAGGACATCCCGACGTGAGGGAAGCGCTGGTGGCCGTTCACGAGAGCGGTGCCGGCAAGCAACTGACCGCCTATCTGGTGACGGACGCCGAGCGGGAAACCTTGGCCCCGGCCTTGCGCGGCTACCTGGAAGCCAAGCTGCCCGCGTACATGGTCCCCAGCCATTTCCTGACGCTGGACGCCTTTCCCCTCACGCCCAATGGCAAGCTGGACCGCGAGGCGTTGCCCATTCCGGACGCCGCGGTAGCGGACGAGGACGCCACCCCGCCGCGCAACCCGACCGAACGACTGCTTGCAGACCTTTGGCGCGAGCTTTTGGAGCTGAAGTCCGTGGGCGTCCACGCCAATTTCTTTCATTTGGGCGGCCACTCGCTGCTGGCCACGCGGGTGGTCTCCCGGTTGCGTGATCAGCTCGGGATGGAGGTTCCCGTTCGCGCGCTTTTCGAGGCGCCTACCATCGCCGGCCTGGCGCAACGCATCGAGAGCCGGACCGAGGCCGTGGGTTCTTCGTTTTCCCCGCCGCCCATCCAAGCCATCGGCCGCGATCGCGACCTGAGGCTCAGCTTCGCCCAGGAGCGGTTGTGGTTTCTGGACCGGCTCGAACCGGGCAACACCCGCTACAATTTCTCCCTGGCCCTTCGGATGGATGGCGTTTTGGATGTGCGCCTGCTCGCGCGCTGCTTGGAACACATCGCGCAAAGGCATGAGGCGCTGCGCACCCACTTCCGGGAAAGGGACGAGCATCCCGTTCAAATCATCGAAACCAAGGCCGAGCCGCCCTTCCTCTTTTCCGATCTGAGCGGGCTGAACCCAATCGACCGCGAGGCGGAGCGGGAACGGCTGCTGGCGCGAGAGTCCCGCCACTCCTTCCATTTGGAGACCGGACCGCTCTTCCGCGCGTTGCTCTTGCGCCTGAGCGCGGATCGCCACATTTTTAAGGCGACCATGCATCATATTGTCGCCGATGGATGGACGGTCAAGGTCTTGCTCGGCGAGCTCGACGCCCATTACCGCGCTGGATTGGATGGCCGCGAGGCCGACCTTTCCCCGCTCGTGATCCAGTACGCGGATTTTGCCGAGTGGCAGCGGCGCTGGCTGACCGGCGCGGTGTTGCGCGCGGAGTTGGACTGGTGGAAACAGCAATTGGCGAAGGCGCCCGACTCCCTGGAGCTACCGATGCGAGCCGAGCCGCCCGCGAACCCGAGCGCCCGCAACGGGGTGCAGTACTTCCAAATCGAGCCGGCGTTGGCCCGTTCCCTCCATTCCCTGGCGCGCGCCAACGGGGTCAGCCTGTTCATGGTCCTGCTGGCCGTTTTTAAAACCTTGTTGTTCCGCTACAGCGGGCGGCGCGACCTGGTGATCGGCACCCCGATCGCCAACCGCAACTACCGGGAAATCGAACCCTTGATCGGCTTCTTCGTGAATACCATCCTTCTGCGCACCAACCTTTCGGCGCCATCAAGCGGCGCATCGTTTCGAGGCCCCAGCTTCCGCGAGCTCCTGAAACGCGTGGCGCGCGTCACCCTGGACGCATACGCCCATCAGGATCTGCCCTTCGAAAAGTTGGTGGAAGAATTGGCGCCGAACCGCGACCTTTCGCAAACGCCCCTCTTCCAGGTGATGTTCATCCTGCAGGACAAGCCGCGCGGGGAGACGCGGTTGCCGGGTTTGGAGCTGACCCCGGTTGGCACGGCCCACGACGCCGCCATGTTCGACCTGACACTGATCATGTGGGAAACGGAGGCGGGCATCTCCGGGTCCTTCGGCTACAAGGCCGATCTTTTCGACCAAAGAGTCATCGCCGGTTTGGCGCGGCATTTCCGCAATCTCATGCGGACCCTCGCGGATAACCCCGGCCAAGCGCTCACCCGGCCGGATCTGCTGGACGCGGAGGAGCGCGTCGCCCTGCTGAAGACCTGGAACGAAACCCACGCGGATTATCCCCGCGACCTTTGCCTGCACGAACCGCTGATTGCGCGGGCCGCGCTCGCTCCGGACGCCACGGCCCTGGCATTCAGCGGCGCGGATGGCCAGGAGCAGCGCGTGGTGAGTTACGCCATGCTGAACGACCGCGCGGATGGCTTGGCCCGGAAACTGCGGCAATGGGGCGTGGGCCCGGAAACCCGTGTAGGCCTGTGCCTGGAGCGCGGCAACGCCATGGTGGAAGCCGCGCTCGGCATTCTCAAATCGGGCGCGGCCTATGTGCCGCTCGATCCGGAGTACCCGCCCGAGCGGCTGGCCTTCATCCTGGAGGACGCGGCAATTCCGGTGCTGGTGACGCAATCCCGCACGGCCGCGCGTGTACCCGAACACGGGGCGCGCGTATTGAGGCTGGATCGTCTCCGGATCACGGCCGCCGCCCGCAACCAGGCCCGATTCCGCCCGGCGGCGCCGCAAAACCTGGCCTATATGATTTACACCTCGGGTTCCACCGGCCGGCCCAAGGGTGTCATGATCCGCCACCGGAGCGCGGTCAACCTGGTCGCCTCCTTCAACGACTCCTATGACACCGGGCCCCGCGACCGTCTGTTGCAGCAGGCGTCCATCTGTTTCGACGTTTCCGTGGGCGAAATTTTTCCGATCCTCACCGCGGGCGGGACCCTGGTCATTCCGCATCCAGAGATCACCATGGATTTCGATCGGCTGACGGCCTTTCTCGCGGCCGCGCGGATCAGCATATTCGGCGCCACGCCCTCGGTGCTCTCCGGGTTGAACCGCGTGTGGCGCGCGCTTCCCGCGGTGCGGTTAATCCTCAGCGGCGGCGAGGCGTTGGCCCTGCGGCATGTGGAGAATCTGCTGCCCAGGGCGACCATCACCAATGGATACGGTCCCACGGAAACCACGGTTTGCGCCACGGTCGCATCCTGCACGGACCGTTTTGCCAAACCGCCCATCGGCAGGCCCATCGCCAATACCAGGCTTTATATTCTGGACCCCGAGCTGCGGCCGGTTCCCGCCGGGGTCGCGGGCGAGCTCTACATCGGCGGCGCGGGCCTGTCGCGGGGTTACTTCCACCGGCCCGCCCTCACCGCGGAAAAGTTCGTTCCCCATCCTTTCTCAGCAATGTCAGGCGCATCGGGCCCGGGTCGGCGCCTGTATCGCACCGGCGACCTGGCGCGTTACCTGCCGGATGTGGAGGAACCCCCGCCGCTCGCTTTCCTGGGCCGTTTGGATCAGCAGGTCAAGATTCGCGGATATCGCGTGGAGCCTGGTGAAATCGAGGCCCGGCTGGCCGAGCATCCAAGTGTCAAACAAGCGGTGGTGCTGGTTCAGGAACTTCCGGGATCGGGCAAACAACTGGTCGCCTACCTGATCGGAGAAAAAGAAACCCCCGAACCGGATGCGTTGCGCGACTTTCTCGCGGACCGCTTGCCCGCCTGGATGACGCCCGCCCATTTCGCGGTCCTGGACTCCTTCCCCTTGACGCCCAACGGCAAGCTGGACCGCGAGGCCCTCGCCCGGGAAGGGATGGCGCGGGTCTCGGGCGCGGCCGAGAGTCTGGAACCGCCGCGAACCGCCATGGAAAATAAACTGGTGGAACTGTGGACCGAGTTGCTGGAGCGACCGGCTGACGCGGGGATCGGTCGCCGCGCCAACTTCTTCCACCTGGGCGGGCATTCGCTGATGGCCACCCGTCTGGTTTCCCGTTTGCGTCGCGAGCTCGCCTTGGACATTCCGCTGAAAACGCTCTTCGAGCTGCCCCGCCTCGCCGATTTCGCGGCCCGCCTCGACCGCCTGCAGGTGGAGGGCGCCCGCCTGGAGGGCGGCGCCGTCACGGCCGTTGCGCGCGGCGGGCCCCTGCCCCTCTCCTTCGCCCAGCACCGGCTCTGGATGGTGCATCGCCTGCAGGGCCACAACCCGGCCTACCATGTGCCCTTCCCCCTGCGCTTCGACGGGCCGCTGGACGTGGCCGCCCTGCGCCGTACCCTTGACGAGATTGTGCGCCGTCACGAGGTTTTCCGCACCAGTTTCGTCGAGTCTCAGGGACAACCCACGCAAATCGTACATGCCGAGGGGCTCAGCCGCCTCTCGCTGCTGGATTTGAGCAAAGCTCCCACGGCCCATGGCGAGAAGATGGCCGCGAATCTGGCGCGAAACGAGACGCGGACTCCTTTCGATTTGGAAAATGGGCCCCTGCTGCGTCAAACCCTGATTCGCCTCGACCCCGGACATCACTGGCTGCTGCTGACCATGCATCACATCATCACCGACGGTTGGTCGTTCGGCGTGTTGATCGAGGAGATCGGCGCCCTTTACCGCGCCTACCTCCAAGGCCGGCCATCGCCGCTGCCCAAACCCGAGTTGCAATACGCGGATTTCGCGGTCTGGCAGCGGAATCGGCTTTCTGGCGCTTATCTGGAGAAGCTGCTGTCCTACTGGAAACGCCAGCTCAAGGGCCTGCCCTGGCTGCAGAAGCTGCCCTCCCTCGCCACGCGACCCCGGTCGGTCGGCGATCATGCGGAAATGATGTCCTTCCAGTTAGGGACAAAGCTGACCGCCGCGGTGGGCGCGCTGGTCCAGCGCCATGGCGTGACGCCCTTCATGGTTTTCGCCGCGGCCTTTCAGGCCTTGCTGGCCTGCCGTTGCCGCATCAGCGACGTGGTGCTGGGCACCGATGTGGCCAACCGCAACCGCGGTGAAACCGAGAGTATGATCGGCTTTTTTATCAACCAACTGGTGCTGCGAACCGATCTCTCGGGAGACCCGACCCTGGAGGACGCGCTCCAACGGGTGAGCCGGGTAGCCCTGGATGCCTACGCCCATGAGGACCTCCCCTTCGATCAACTCGTCGAGGCCCTGGACACGCGGCGCATCCCCGAAACCAACCCCCTGTTCCAGGTGAAGCTCATGCTTCAGAACGCGCCCATCGGCGCGCTCACCCTGCCCGGACTCAGCCTGAAAGCGGTGGAGCAAAGCCTGGACCGCACCAAGCTGGATCTGCAGATGAATATTGGCGAATGGGAAGGCCGGCTGCATGGGGTCATCATTTATAAGACGGACCTCTACCAGCGCCCGGCCATCGAGCGGCTCTACCGCCATTTTGAGTTGATCCTCGAGCGGTTCACCGGCCAGGGTGAACTCCAACTCAGCCAACTGGCCCGTTTGTTGGAAGAAACCGATCAAAACGAGGAAGAACAGTTGCTCGAAAGCGCCCGCAAACGCGGTTTCGCGCGCTTTGCCGCGAAGAAAGGCCGCGGCGGCGCATCCCTATCATCCAAGAAGGACCCAGCGGGGTCCAGAACCTAACCGGCCGGACCGGTAGGCAAAAACGGAGGACAACCTCATGACCACAACCCATATCGAAGGTTTTTCAGCATCCAGCCACCAGAAACGATTGTGGCGGCTCCTGCGCGAATGCGGCCCGTTCCGCGCGGTAGCCCTATTCGAAATCGAAGGGACCCGCGACGGGAACCTGCTGGAGCGGAGCCTGGGCGCACTGGTTGAGCGTCATCAAATCCTGCGCACATCCTTCGTGACGCCACCCGGTCTCATGCACCCCCATCAGGTGATCGCGGAGGACACCGAGGTCCGGGTTCTCCATGAGGACCTGCCCCCGGAGGCCGCGGAAGGCGTGGTGCCGCCACGGGAAGCCTTGCTGCCCCTGGAAAACAACGGTATCCAAGTTCCCCGTCTGGTAATCTACTCCGCGCCCGGAAATCGATGCCGGCTACTGATCAACCTGGCCGCGATCTGCTGCGATGGCTGGAGTTTGCGCCAATTGGGGCGGGACCTTGTCGAGATCCTTCACCTTCTGAGTGAGGGCGGGGAAGACGAGGAGGAACGGATCCAGTACGCGGCCTACGCGGAATGGCTGGAGGAGATCGAGGCCGACGGCGAGGCCGCGTTGGCTTTTTGGCTCGATCGTCAAGGCGAGGTCGTCACCGGCGATACCTTGGAGCGTTTCCAGCAGCCAGGCGGGGAATTTCAGCCCGAGAGGCTACGGCCGGAAGCTTGGAGCGTCGATGCCTTTCCGGACAATGGTCCCCGCTTAGACCGTGATTTTTGGCTGGCTTGCTGGTTCGTATTGCTCTCGCGTTTCTCCAATCGTTCCCGCCTGACGCTGGCCTCCGGCTTCGATGGCCGGGTTTTTGAGGAATTGGAAAGCGCGTGCGGGCCGTTTATCCGCTATTTGCCGCTCACCATGGATGTGCCGGAATCCATGTCATTCCAGGAACTGGTAAGCGAAATCAGGGAGCGGACCGAACGCTACGAAAAGCGGCAGGATTTCTACGACGCTTACGCCCATCCTCCCGAAAGGCTGCCCGGCTTCGAGTGGGAAGCGGGTGAAGCGCTTTTCGAGAGCGGCCCTTTTCGCTTGCGGCTGCTGGATGAAGTGCATTGGGAGGAACCCTTCGGCATAAAACTTCACATGGCGCGCACCGCGCTCGCCTACCAGCCGTCCCTTTACTACGATGGGAGCCGGTTCTCGCGGGAGTTCGTTGAACAAATGGCCGCACATCTGCGGGTGCTCGCGCGGGCCGCGGCTGCCCGGCCCGAATCACCCATCGGCCGCCTCCCCAGCTTACCCGATTCGGAAAGAACCCTTGTGCTGGAGAAGCTCAATCAAGGCGAGGCGCGACCAGCACCGCCGGTCTCGCTGGTCCATCGCCATTTTGAAACGCGGG
>JBGTRP010000171.1:0-10867 GCA_041940685.1 Acanthopleuribacteraceae bacterium | reverse complement strand
CGTGGAGGGTTGCCGCACGCCTTTCCTGCGCGCCAACAGTGATTTTCAGGATCAGACATCCTATGATTTGGCCCGTTTTGCGCTGAAAGGCCTGCTGGGAAAAACAGGCGTGGATCCAGAGACCGTGGATCGCGTGATCCTGGGAACGGTGATTTCAAACATCCAAACCAGCAATGTGGCGCGGGAGGCCATGCTGGGCGCGGGATTCTCCCACCAAACACCGGCCTTTACGGTCACACAGGCCTGCATTTCGGCCAACGCGGCCATCTCAAGCGCCATGGATTTGATCGCGGCCGGCCGAGCGAATCGGGTGGTTGCCGGCGGCGCCGAGAGCATGTCCGATATTCCTATTCGCTACCGCAAGGCCATGCGCAAGAAACTGATTGCCGCGCAACGCTACAAAAAGCCTTGGGACTACCTCAAGTTTTTGAAGGGATTAAAACCGTCCCACCTGCTTCCCGAGATTCCCAGCATCACCGAATACTCTACCGGACGAACCATGGGGCAGGACTGTGACCGGCTCGCGGCGCGGATTGGCGTAAGCCGTGAGGAACAGGACGCCTATGCCCTGCGCTCCCACCAATTGGCGGGTCAGGCCACCGAACGGGGGATTCTGGCCGAGGAAATCGAGCCGCTCCGCCTTCCGCCCGAATACCGCCATATCGACCGCGACAATGGCATTCGCGCGGATTCCACGGCCGAGCAGCTAGCCAAGCTTAGGCCGGCCTTTGTCAAACCCTATGGCACCATCACAGCGGCCAACGCATCCTTTCTCACCGACGGCGCGGCCGCGGTATTGTTGATGGATGAAGCGAGCGCTCTCAGCGACGGGTATCAACCGAAAGCCTTCCTGCGCGATTACGTGTTCAGCGCCCAGGATCCCGGCGAGGAACTGCTGCTGGGCCCGGCCTACGCGGTTTCCCGACTTCTTCAACGAACGGGAATGAGCCTCGCGGACATCGAAGTTTTCGAGTTCCATGAGGCTTTCGCGGGTCAAATTCTCGCCAACCTGAAATGCCTGGCCTCCGACCAATTTGCCCGCGAGCGCCTGGGTTTGCCCAAGGCCGCGGGGACAATTCCCATGGATAAATTCAATACCCTCGGCGGCTCGCTCTCTCTGGGCCATCCCTTCGGTGCGACCGGGGCGCGCCTGGTCACCACCGCGGCGAACCGGCTCATTCGCGAAGGGGGGCGTTACGCGCTGGTAGCGGCCTGCGCGGCCGGCGCCATGGGCCACGCCATGCTGTTGGAGACATACTCACCCTAAGAATACCGCGCGGGCGCGGGCCCATTCACGAAGAGGAAAACATGCCATATCTATCCCTAAGCATCCAACGGCGCGTGGCTATTCTGGCTTTCGACGATCCCAAGGACAAGCTCAACACGCTAAAAGAGGAGATCCTGGATGAGATCGGCCCCATGCTGGATGTCGTGGAGGGGAACGCGGATTGTGACGCCCTGGTTTTGATCAGCGCCAAACCCGACAACTTCATCGCCGGCGCGGATATCGAGATGTTCCGCCGATTCAGGGAGCCGGGACAAGCCGAGGCCATGGGCCGCAAGGGACACGCCCTCCTGAACCGCATCGCGGCCTTCCCCAAGCCGGTGGTGGCCGCCATTCACGGCGCCGCGCTCGGCGGCGGCCTGGAGGTTGCGCTCGCCTGCCATTACCGTATCGCCTCCGACGACCCCAAAACCGTTCTGGGCCTGCCCGAGGTGAAGCTGGGCCTGCTCCCGGGTGGGGGCGGCACCCAACGCCTGTCGCGCCTGATCGGCCTACAACGGGCGCTGCCTTTCTTGTTGACGGGTAAAAACATCTACCCCTACAAGGCCAAAAAACTGGGCCTGGTCGACCACCTCATTCATCCGCATGGATTGGCGAAAGCCGCCGAGGGTTTCGCGCTGGATATGGCCAAACGCCCCATGCGCCGCCGCGACAAGCGCGGCATGATGGAACGATTTCTAGAGGCCCTGCCCCTGGGCCGGAGCCTCATCTTCAAGATGGCGCGCAAACGGGTGCTGAAACAAACCGCGGGAAACTACCCCGCGCCACTGAAGATATTGGATTGTGTCCAATACGGCTATCGGCACGGCCTTGAAAAGGGTTTGGCCAACGAGCCAACACAATTCGACGCCCTCGTTTTCAGCGCC
The DNA here is from genome assembly GCA_041940685.1 of Acanthopleuribacteraceae bacterium. Lineage (GTDB taxonomy): Bacteria > Acidobacteriota > Holophagae > Acanthopleuribacterales > Acanthopleuribacteraceae > JBGTRP01. Next base: position 8,716 of record JBGTRP010000171.1, on the reverse strand, counting down.
GAGAGCCGCGCGCTCGTGGGCCTGTTCTTCAATATGAACGCCGCCAAAAAGAACCCTCTCGCCGATCGTGCGCATTCGGTGAAAACGCTGGGAATTCTTGGCGCGGGCCTGATGGGCTCGGGCATCGCGGAGGTCTCGGCGCGGAGGGAGTTTCGGGTGCTGCTCAAGGACTTGGACCACGAGGCGCTAGGCCGCGGGGAGCGCGCCATCGGCAAGGCCCTCGAGAAAGACGTACGCAAGCGGGTCCTCTCTCCCCTCGAGCGCGACCGCATCGCCAGCCGCGTATTCGCCACCGTGAGGGACGAGGATCTGCGTGATGCGGATATGGTCATCGAGGCCGTGTTCGAGAGCCTTGAACTCAAGCAAAAGATCCTGGCCGATGTGGAAGCTGTCTGCCGGGAAGACTGCATCTTTGCATCCAATACCTCTTCCCTGCCCATCGCCCAAATCGCCGCCAAGGCGCGGAATCCGGAACGGGTAATCGGCATGCATTATTTCTCGCCCGTTCCCAAAATGCCCCTGTTGGAGATCGTCATCACCGACCAGACCGCGGATTGGGCGAGAGCCACGGCCGCGGAAGTGGGCATTCGTCAAGGCAAAAACCTGATCGTGGTCAAGGACGGGCCCGGTTTCTACACCACGCGCATTCTGGCGCCGATGCTCAATGAGGCGATCTTACTACTGGAAGAGGGCGCCGATATCCGCGATTTGGACAGGGCCATGCGGCGTTTTGGTTTCCCTGTAGGCCCGGTTGCGCTCATGGATGAGGTCGGACTGGATGTAGGCGCGCATGTAAGTGAGGTCTTGGGCCCCATGTTCAGCGCTCGAGGCGCCGAGCCCAGCGGCAAAATGGCGCTCCTGGTGGAAAAGGGTTACAAGGGCCGCAAAAGCGGCAAGGGCTTTTACCGCTATGGCGGAAAATCCAAGAAAAAAGCAGTGGACAAAGGGATTTACGCCTATTTCGGCGGCGCCCAGCGCAAGCCCAAACCCATCTCCGAGATTCAGGATCGCCTGGCCCTGATCCTGGTCAACGAGGCCGCCCATTGCCTGCGGGAAGGAATTCTCTCCTCCCCCGAGGACGGCGATCTGGGCGCCATCCTGGGGCTTGGGTTCCCGCCCTTTCTGGGGGTCCCTTTCAGTACCTAAAAAGCTTGGGCGATCAGGCCAATGCCCGCCTCTCCGAACTGGAGCAGAAACACGGCGCGCGCTTCAAGCCGGCGCATTTCATTCGAAACCCCGGGTAACGGGATCGCCGACTTGCAGTCGGCTTCCTTCCCTAAAGAAATCCAGGCCAAGGCCGATGGACGTTCGCGGGAAATTTGGGATGCATCAGGGCGCGGGGGGCGCCTCGTTAAGCGCCTGGTCCACCAGCGCATCGCGGCCGTAGATATCCTTGCGCAAATTAAGCTGGCCGTCCTCGTCGACCCATGCGGTCCAGTAAAGCAGGTGGACGGGAATGGGCTTGGGTAGAGGCACTGTTCGTTCTTTGCCGCTCTCCATGGCGGCGCGAATGCTTTCCCGAGCCCAGTCCGCCATGCCCTGGAGCAAGAGCTCGGCCAATTCCAAAGGACGACTCACCCGAACGCATCCGGAACTGAATGCGCGTTCGCTCTTCGCGAACAGCTCCTTGGCGGGCGTATCGTGCAGGTAAATATTGAACTTGTTGGGGAACATGAACTTTACTTGCCCGAGCGCGTTCCATGGCCCCGGGTCCTGACGGAGGCGGTAGCGGAAGTTCCCGACGCCAACTCGCCTCCAGTCCACACTGGCCGGGTCGACTTCCCGGGCATCGGCGCCCCATCCGCTGAGCACCCGAATATGTTGTTCTCCCAGATAAGCGGGGTCTTTTCGGATCAGCGGCAGCTTGTCTTTGATGGCCAATTCGGGCGGAATTTCCCATGCGGGCGAGAGCACCAGGTACGTCATATTGCCGGAAAAAACCGGGGTCCGGCGGTAGTTGCGGCCGACCACCACATCCATGCGCAGCAAGGTTTGGTCATTCTCCACTACCCGGCAATCAAATCCCGCGATGTTCACCAGGATATGGCGTTTGCCCAGGTTTTGCGGCAGCCAGCGCCAACGGTCCAGGTTGACTGCCATTTGGCGCAATCGGCTCTCCAGTGATTGGTTGAGCGCTTCTAGACTGGCGCTGCCCACCTTGCCGTCGGTGTCCAGGCCGTAACGCCCCTGAAAGGCTTTGACCGCCCTTTCCAATGACTCGTCGAAAAGTTCTCCTTGGACCAAGGGCTCCAATGGCAAATCGGGTTCCAACAAGAGCCGCTCGCGAAGCGCGCGCACCCGGGGGCCGGAATCACCACGTTTGAGTAAGGGACCCGCAGGGACGGGCTGCCAAGGTTTTGCCTGGTTGCGCCAGCGTAAATAGCAACGCCGCAATTGTTCATAACCCGGCGCCTCGGGTAGAAGCCCACGAAAAGCGGCGGAAAGGTCATTCCCCGCCAATGCGCTGAAAAGGAACTCCGCGAGGTCGCGTTCCCGGCGTTGGGCGTTCCACTCGGGGTCCACCGATTCCGGGTTGACCCTGCCCGCCAGCATGTGAGCGGCGAGCAGCAGAGCCACATCCGTGGCGAGCAGTTCCAAATCGGACCGGTCGCCCAAGGCCAGAGCCGAGCCCTCTCGCGACGCGCGGGCGGCTTTTTCCTCCAATTGGCTCAGGTGGTAATCGGAAGCGTCCAAGCCATGTTGGTCGATCTGGCGCAGGAGTTCCAGTAGAACCGGCAACGCGGTGGTCGGCCCCTGGGTGGTGCTCCAGGCAGGTTGAAAGCCACCCATTTCGTAAAACCGGGCCAGGGTCTTCACCGTGTGGATGCGTTCACGCACCGCGTAGAGGCCCTTTTCGGGGTCGCGCATCTCAATGCGGTGGCGCAGGCGTTCCACCAGAGGATCCTCCTGTCGGCTCGCCAGAGATTCCGTCTGGCCCAGCAGCGGGAGGGCGGAAAAGCAAACCAGCAAAAGGGCGCTCAGGTCAGGAGCAAGAATACCCTGGAAGGCCGAGGAGCACGAGGAGACTTGCTTCTCGGCGCGAACATCGGCGCACATCAAATCCATTGCCACACATCCTTGGGTAAGGCTTCCACATCGAGAAAATCGTTGAAAAGAGAGAATGCGAGGAAGGCAGCCAAGCACTCGATCCTGTTCAGCCAGGGCGGAACATAGATCGGCGGGGCCAGGAAATGGTCGAAGAAGGGAGCCATGCGCATGACATCCCCGAAGGTCACCCTTCCCGCGAAGACGAAGCGCAACAGCGGTAATTTGCGCTCATGCATGGCCCATCGAAAGAAGCTGTAGGTTGCGATCAGCCCGCTAAGATAAATGGAATCCTTGGTGAAGACCACGCGGCCCGCGGGATCGCCTCCGCGAAAAAGCCGCGCCGCGGATTGGTAGCTCTCCTGCTCCGACTGCCCCGCATCGAGGAAGAAACGAAAGATCTCGATAAAATCGGCGCCCTTCATGCCCATGTCCAGGGCGTGAATGCGCAGGGAGATCCGCTTCAGACGGTTGACGTCGATGGCGCCGGTCACCAACTCGGAAAAGGTAGCCAGGCCCTCCTGGGCGGCCGTGGTGCGCGGGGCGCCCAGGCCCATGCTCCGCAGGTAGGGCTGTTCCCGCCCGTTAAGCGCGGTAAGCGTATGCACAAAGGCTTCATGATTCAAAAGTTGCTCAAAATCGTTGCGGGTGAAGCAGGTTCCCGAACGGATGCGGATCCGTTTCGCCCCGGCGACCGCCTTGGCCGCGAGATTGGGGTCCACCAACACCTCCACCTCATGCTGGTGGAAATACTCGGCGGTACGCGCGCTCAGGTCCCGCTGCAGGGTCTCCGCCAGCACGCAGTAGTCGCCCTCCTGAAAGTCGAAATCAAGGGAGACCTCGTCCGCCATGCGCACAAAGTGGTCGGCGGCTTGCACTCGCGTGGCGTCGGTGCCCAGCAGCGTTTCGCCGGGTTGCCCGTAGAGCGCAATGGAAGCGCGGGTAAAGGCGGGTTTGCCCATATTTTCCAACATGGTGGCCGCGTGGAGATAGGATTGGGCGGTTTCCCTCAGGTAACGCCCCACGGGATGGTCCCGGGTAGCCTGGCGGAGAATGCGCGCTAACGCTTCCCGTTCAGCGGAGAAGTCGGGTTTGGGGTAACGGATCTCCGGAAGCCGTGGCTTGCCGGCGCGCCAGCCTTCGAGGAAGCGAGCTTGCGCTTTTTTGGGCCAGGAAATGCTGCTGAGCACCTTGATATTCCTGGCCACGGCAACCAGATCGGCATCCAACTCCGCGAAGGTCAACAGTTCCTGATCCAGGGTAGGATACGACATATCATGCTCTCCAGCCGCACATTCCTCAGTTACTCCAACGGGCGCGGAACCCCCGCGCGTCCACGTGAACGAAGGGCCCGTGAGCCGCGTTGGCGCCGTAAAGTCCCAAACCGCCTATGAAAGACTCATAATCCGGTTTCTTGTAAAGGGATTCCACCAGCCGATGCAGCCAAGACGCATCCTCCCGGTTGACCACGCCATCGCCGTTGAGATCGTCCATGATCCCGTCCCGAGGGGTCTCGTCCACGAAAATATCGGCGGCGCCGCCCCAGACGTGCCGGCTGTATTGCACGTTGCCGATGGCGCGGTTGTAGTAAGGCGTTCGGAACCCGCTCATGATCGTAAATGAATTGCAGGCGATCCCCTGCTGATTGACCTTTTCCAGCAGGAATTCCAATTTGAGCAACAGCCGTTCGCGAAGAACCAGGTAACGAGGATAGTCCGACTTTTGTTTGCAGACGAACTGCTTAAGTTGGAAATGAGGAGAGACCCAGGTATTTTCATTCTCTCGGGTCACCTCCACGAAACCGGGAGGCGGCAAGTAGATGGTAAGACCACGCAAGGGCTTTGAAGGGTATTCGCCGATACGGTATCCGTTCAGGCTCCCATTTTGAATCGAGGCCCGCGGGACCATGACAAAGGCCTGAAAGGTCATGGCAAGACCACTCTCCGGGTCGTGTAGTCGTAGGACGGTCAATCCCTTTTGCTCCGGCGCCTGCCATTGCCACTTCCGCTTCCCCGTGGGCGGAATCCTGCTGTTTTCGGTTTCCAGCACAAAGTTCGCGCCCGCTGGCGCATCCACAATGGCCAAATCGAGCTTCGAACCCGGCATTAGAAAAATCGAATTTACCTTGTAAGCGGAGATTTCCGCGCCATAGCGAACCTGGAACTCGGCTTTGCCCGCGTCGAACGCATCACCGTCGGCCGCGACGAGGCCGAGGCTCCACAGGGCATATCCGGCAAGGGCGACTCCGATCATGATGTTGACTCCTCACGCTGGGCCGAGGCCTTGGACCCCGACGAGGGCGCGGCAAATAAGATATTATCGCTTTCCGAGAGTCGGGCAAGCAAGGCCTCCCAAATTTCCAACTCGGTTTTTCTTCTTTTGTGGAACTTGCACAAATAACGGATCGTCAACACGAGATAGTTTTCCTGTATGCGCAAATAGACAGAGGGCTCGGTTTTCAGAAACATGATTTCCTCAACGCTACCGCGCAACTCCTTGAATTCATCCCCGCTGATGGAGTGGGAAACCGAGGCCGCGACCTCGGCCGCAATTTCCCGCGCCTTGCGCCAGTCGCCGCGAGGGTCCAGGCGAAGGCTGAGCTCGTTCCAGATCAGGTTCTTGCCGCGCGCGTAATTGGCCACGGGTTTGGTGAGCACGAGGCTATTTGGCATCTTGAGCAAGCGGCCGGTGGGTTCATCCGCGTTCACCCAATTTCCGATTTCGGCAAGTGTGAAATAAAAGGGCCCGATTTCGGTGACGTCTCCCACATGACCATCCACCTCGATGCGGTCGCCCACGGTGAACAGGCTTCGCCACGCGATGATGCCATAGGAAAAAAAGTTCAAGAGCAACTCTTTGGAGACCACGGTAATCGCCGCGGCCACAACGCTCAAAAGGGTTACAACCGACTGGAACCACTCAAACCATACCCGTATGATCAGCATGGCGGATAATACAATTAGAACCAGGTTGACGGTCTGGCGCCAGGTATAGCGGTTGCGCATTTCCTTGATGCGGCGGTTGATCACCTTAAAGATCATCCACCGGAGCAGCAGAAAGGTCAGCACGGTAAGGATCGTTGCCAGTATCCGGATATCCGTGCCTTGAAAAATCCGATAGAGTTCTTGTAGCAAGTGAGTGGCCCCTCATCCTATCCGCGGTGTCTTTTTTCGGCATGCGCCTCGGACACTGGATTATTTTCCAAGTGCGGGGTCCAAGTAAAGCCGCAAGTTGGCGAAATCAGCCTTCCATGTTTTAAACCGGTTCAGGCCTCATGGAGCGGCTGGCGGTCCCCGACTGTTTGCCAATCAGGGACGCGGGGCGCGCCTCCCCTATTGCGCATCGTTCCGCAAATCCGGCGCCGGCTCAGGCGATGGAGGAAGATTTTCCCCGCCGCACCTGTTGGTGAAAGCTATCGATATCGATGTTGGCCCCGCAGATGATGAGGCCCACCTTTTTTCCCGCCAGCTTTTGGCGCAAGGGGCCGTTCAGGGCCGCGGTCGAGGCCGCGCCGGCGGGCTCCACCGCGAGCTTGAGTTCATCGAAGAGCAAGGCCATGGCCGCGCACATGGCGTCGTCCTCCACCAACACCACCTCATCCACGAGCGCCTTGCAGACTGCAAAACTGTATGGCAAGGAATAGGGCGGGGCAAGGCTATCGGCAATGGTGTGAATCCGGTCGATGGTTTGCGGTTTACCCGCGGTAAAACTGCGAAACATATTGTCAGCGCCAACCGGCTCCACCCCGTACACCCGGCAATCCGGTTGCAGTTGCTTGACGGCCGCCGCGATTCCGGAGCACAGTCCGCCGCCGCCGATGGGTACGATGACCGCATCCATTTGGGGTACCTGGTTGCACCATTCAAGACCCAAGGTAGCCGTGCCCAAGGTGGTGTAGGGCCCTTCAAAGGGATGCACGAAGAACCGGCCCTCCTCCTCTTCGATCCGTTTTACGGTTTTAAACGCCCCGTGTACGTCGTCGACCAAAACGATTTCGGTTCCAAGCGCGCGGCAACGTTCGATGCGCGCGGGGTTTGCGCTCTTCGGCATCACCACCTTGGCCGACACCCCCAAAACCTTGGCCGCGTACCCCACGGCGATCGCATGGTTGCCCGCGCTGATGGCCGTAACACCGCGGGCACGCGCCTCCTCCGACAATTGGTTCATGACCGTGAGGGCGCCGCGAGGTTTGAAACTGCCCGTCTGCTGAAACAACTCCAATTTGAAGAATACCGAGCCGTTGATTCCCGCTGCCTTGCCCAATTCTCCGGATCTCGCTTGCCATACGGGCGTCTCCACCACGAGATCGCCCAACCGCTCGCGCGCCGCCCGAATATCCCGAATGTTCGGCAGTTCCGGCGCAGAATGATGGGAAGCCTCGGTTCCAGGTTGCATATCTATCCCTCGCTTTTCGGACTTTCCCTAGCGGGATGCCTCCCAGCCGGTCAGGGTGAACCGAATAAGGGATTACCTGCATCCCGCTGCAAGCTCCAAGCCGCAAGTTGAGTTTGTTCTACCCTCGCTTGTTGCTTGTCGCTTGCAACTGCCGCCTTGGTGTTCCAAATACTTGACATAAAAGTAAGGATTTTGACCGCCAAGGCTGCTAGGAACGGATGTTACCGCGAGCGCGTACCCGGCACAAGCTCGGAAACAGGATTTCCCCATGGCGCATACAATGGCGAGGCGTATGCGCGCGGCCGTCGCTCTCGGCCGGGTTTGCCAATGAATCGAGGTACAATCCCCAAAACGGAGGCTAGTCATGGCATCGATATATTTTCAGGATGAGCATGAATCTTTTCGGGAAACGATTAGGGACTTTTTCCGCGATCAGGTAGATGGCCGCGCTTGGGAAAAGGCGCGCCGCATTCCCCGTGATATTTGGATAAAGATGGGGGAATTGGGTTTCCTGGGCATAAATTTTCCTGAGCAATACGGCGGCGCCGAGGCGGATTTCATGTACTCGGCCGTGTTTTTGGAAGAGTTGGGTTACGCGGGTCCGGGGGGATTCAGCGCGGCGGTGGGGGTGCAGCAGTATATGGCCACGGCCCATCTTTATAAATTCGGAAATGTGGCGCTCAAACAGAAATACCTCGCAGGCAGCATCGCGGGCCGCCTGGTCGGCGCCCTGGCGGTAAGCGAGCCGGATGCGGGATCGGATGTCGCGGCGATCCATGCGCGCGCCCGGCGAGAGGGCGATAAATATATTGTTAACGGTTCAAAAACCTTCATTACCAACGGGGTTTATGGTGATTTCATTACCTTGGCCGTGAGGACTTCCGAACAGGAGGGAAGCGCGGGGATCAGCTTGCTGGTCGTGGATAGGGACACGCCGGGATTGCGCGCTTCGGCGCTTGATAAATTGGGCTGGCATTGCTCCGATACGGGCGAATTGCAGTTTGAGGATGTGTCGGTACCCGCGGAAAATCTCATCGGCGAGGAGGGACGGGGATTTTATTACATCATGGAATGCTTCCAGTTGGAGCGCTTGGTGGCGGCCCTGACGGCGCTGGGAGGCGCGCAACGCTGCCTCGACATGACCCTTGATTACATCCGTGAGCGGCGGGCCTTCGGCAGGCCGGTCGAGCGCGAGCTTTTCCGCCAGGCGCGCCGCATGCAACGGCGCCGCGCCGCCAAAGGCGATCATCGCCCGTTCGGCCAGGTCCTTGCCCCA
>JBGTRP010000170.1:0-10871 GCA_041940685.1 Acanthopleuribacteraceae bacterium | reverse complement strand
CCTCGCCGACCAGCTCGATCATGCGGTTGCGCACCGAGTCGCGGGAGCCGACATGGTCGACGAGGCCGTGCTGCAACGCCACGTCGGAAGCCTGGCCTCCGGCCGCCGCCAGATCGTCGCGGGCCCCCTCGAGCCGTTCATCCAGCGCGATCTGGCACGTCGTCACGCCTTGGGCCGCGATTCGCATCCTCAAAGGCCGCGCCCACGGCCATGACGAAGCTGTTGGATGATGGGTAACCCACCGAGGTCGCTCCGCCATTTCCGGATGCGCAGATGTGCAGCACGTTGTCGTTATCGTAGGTCATTTGAAGGGCCGCGTCGATGGCCGCGCTCTGACCGACGGTGAGGCTCATTTGGACGATCCGCGCGCCATTGGCGGCCGCGTACAGAATGGCGTCGTCCAGAATGGCGCCGACCGGGGCGGCATCGCCCACGCCGCAGATCATGATCTTGGAGCCCTCGTTGCCGAACCCGCCGGCCACGCCGGCCACTGCATTGGCATTGTTGGTCTTGGCGCCCACCAGGCCGCCCACCAAAGTTCCGTGATTAAAGGGGCCCCGGCCATCATTGTTGCCATTGGCGAAATCCCAACCCTTCCAGTCATCGGCAAATCCATTGGCGTCATCATCCACGCCATTGCCGGTGCTGGGGTCGTTGGGGTTGGCCCAGGCATCCTCACCCGCGTTCAGCCACACGTTTTGATAGCCGTCCGAACCCAGGCCCATGTCGTCATGGGTGAATTCGGTGCCCGAGTCCAGGATGGCGACGATGATGTCGGTGTTCCCGGTTTGTTTATCCCAGGCCTCCTCGGACTGAATAACGGGATGATGCCATTGCGAGCCGTAGTTGGTGTCGTTGGGTACGATGGTATAGAAGCCGAAGGTGTTGAGCTCCGCGTGATCCACCAAGCCACTGTCGAGATAGGCCTGCACGGTTTGAAAAATGTCCAGTTCCGGATCGACTCGAAGATCGACAAAGCCCGTAACCGCCCTGCGAAGCTGGATAACGCCAAGGTTTTCATTCAATTCGTTGACCGAGCCCATCGGCGCCGTTGCCTTAAATTTAACGGTAATCACCTCCATGTCCACGGGAAAGCGAGCGCCGTTATCTTCGAACTGAAACCAGGCCCCGCCCTCGCGTACATAGGTGTGGTTGTTGAGAACGCGCTCATCGCCGCTGTTTTGCGCCATCAGCGTGGAGCATGAATACCCGATGGCCAGGAGCGCCAGCATGCGCGTCAAGCACCGCGCGAAGCCGACGTGTATGGAGCCGGAATGGAAACCTTGCATGACCTATCTCCCTTTACCTTATTCTCTTCTTTCATCGCACCAGAGCTTCATTCTAATGATTTTTGACAGGGTCGTGAATCATTAAATAGAGGAAAAACTGCAAAATCGGATGAAGCGTCCCCACCTGTTGACCTGGTCGAGAGCGGCCACTTTCACATTTCCTCCACAATTTGGCGATACAATAGTTGCCGGGAAAAGGACGCCAGTGGCCGCGGGCTTCGGTTGGCGCAAGGGAGATGCGGGCCGATGAAGTTCCAGTTGAAAATCATTCACAAGCTGTTTCTGCCCCTGTTGATTTTGAGCGGCACCGCGCTCGTGCTGATGGTGCTGTTGATGCGCTGGAGCCTGGGCCGCGGTTTTCTGGATTACCTGAACCGGGTGGAGAGCGAGCGGCGCGATACCCTGATCCTCAGGCTGCAGGAGTCTTACCGCGATTGGGGGAGTTGGGAGCCGATTCGCTATGATCGTGAGCTTTGGCGCAGGTTTCTTGAAAATGATTACCGCGACGGCGCATGGCGTCCGCCAAGGCCGCGCATGGAAGAAAGACGGCCGCCGCATTTGCGGGGCGAGGGGCCCCGGCCCGGACCCAGGAGAAAGCGGAACCCACCGGAGCATCGCATTCGCATCACCCTGTACGATGCCCAAAAGAAAGCGGTCATCGGGCCCGACCCGCCCCATAACAAACAGGTTCTCACACCCATTGTGGTGAATCGGGAACTGGTCGGTCATTTGGGCGTTGTGCCCCTGAAAGAAGTTACCGAGAGCCGGGATATCGGGTTTCTAAAACAGCAATCCCGAGCACTGCTGGTGTTTGCCGGAGTGCTTTTGGTGCTCGCGGCCCTGGTGGCTGTGATGTTGGCCCGTTATGTCTCCAAGCCATTGAAGGCGCTGGCCAAGGCGTCGCATAAGCTGACCGAGGGGGCGTTCGACACCCGTGTGCCCGTGGACAGCGGCGACGAGATCGGGGACTTGGCTCGCGATTTCAACCATCTCGCCCATACCCTGCAGCAGAACGAGGAGGCGCGCCAACGCTGGGTCGCGGAGATCTCTCACGAGTTGCGCACGCCCCTGGCCGTGTTGCGCGGCGAGGTGGAGGCGGTCCAGGACGGCGTGCGTCCCCTGGGACCCAAAACCTTGCGGTCCCTACACAGCGAAATCATGTGCCTGAGCAAGATCGTGGATGACCTCTACGAGCTTTCCCTCGCCGATATCGGCGCGCTGAATTACCGGGTGGTGATGCTGAATCCCTTTGAGGTGTTGGAGCGCGCTTTGGGTGGCTTTTCCGGCCGTCTCTCCCAAAAAGGGCTGAGCCTTGAGAGCGAGCTGCCCGAGGATACGGGTCTGCGCATGTTCGGCGATCCCGACCGCCTCTTCCAGTTGTTTTCCAACCTTCTTGAAAATTCCTGTCGTTACACGGATTCGGGTGGGAAAATCAAAGTTTCGGGACGGTTTTTGAGCAATCGCGTTGCGTTTCGCCTGGAGGATTCGCTTCCCGGAGTGGCCGAGAAGGATTTGAACCGATTGTTTGATAGACTATACCGCGTGGAAAGCTCGCGCAACCGTCTGCACGGCGGGGCGGGGCTCGGATTGGCGATCTGTCAGAACATCGTCGAGGCTCACGGTGGCGAAATCCGGGCCGAGCAATCCAGCTTGGGAGGGCTTGCCGTGGAAATTGTCTTTCCTCTCAGCGGGTAGCGTCGATGGCAATCAATCGGGATGAAAACGAAAAAAAGAAGACTATCATGGTCGCCGAGGATGAGCCCAAAATCGCGCGCCTTTTGGTGGATTACCTGCAAAGTTTTGGGTACGGGACCCGACATGTAAGTGAGGGACTGGAGGTTGTGCCCGCGGTAAAAAGGGAAAACCCCGACTTGCTGCTTTTGGATATCATGCTGCCGGGTCAGGACGGAATGGACATCTGTCGGGAACTGCGTGGGTTTACCCAGTTGCCGATTATCATGGTCACCGCGCGGGTGGAGGAAATCGACCGAATCCTGGGCCTGGAGCTCGGGGCCGACGACTATATCTGCAAACCTTTCAGCCCCAGAGAAGTGGTGGCGCGGGTGAAAACGGTTTTACGGCGCGGAACGCCACGGGAAAAGGAGGCTGGCAATGGCGGGCCGTTCCAGTTGGATGAGGCGCTCCGTAGGATCAGTATCCACGGGCAAGCTCTGAGCCTGACGCCCAATGAGTACCATCTGCTCAAGGCCTTGCTCGACCACCCGGGCAGGGTATTCTCCCGGGATCAGTTGCTGGACCGGTTGTACGAGGACTTCCGCGAGGTTACCGATCGCACCATCGACAGCCACATCAAGAATTTGCGCAAGAAAATCGCGCGTGTCCTGCCGGGCCGGGAGGTCATCTGCTCCGTTTACGGCGTGGGGTACAAGCTGGAAATCTAAAGCCCGCCTATGCTCGCTCCCCGCATCACCGCCCGCTTCCGGGGGACCGGATCGCGGGCGGTAGGCAAGGTTTGGGTACGCGGTTTAATGGGTGGTGTTTTGTTCGCAACGGTCATGGGCCGCCTTTAAAATGCATTCCAGTAACTCGTGATACTCCATGCCCTGGAAGCCGGCCATGAGATTGAGCTTCCCGTCCCAACACCAGCCCGGGTTTGGGTTGACCTCCAGCAGCTTAATGGCGCCGTCCTTGTCCGCGCGGAAATCGAAGCGCGCATAGTCGCGGCAGCCCGTGCGTTCAAACAGCTTGATGGAGTGATCGATCAGCTTGCGTTGCCGCTCTTCATCGAGTTCCGCCTCCTTGTAACCGATAGAGGTCCAATAGGGCGAGTCCGGGTCCCACTTGGATTCGTAGGAAAGGATTTGGGGCAGGTCCTTGGGCAACTTGCTGAAATCCACCTCCAAAAGAGGCAGCGCGCGGAGGTAACCGGGATTGCCGATCAGGCCGACGCTGTACTCCTTTCCTTGCAGGTACTCCTGCACCAGAAGCGGTGCGCCCGGAAACAGCTCGGAGAGCTGCTTGATGTAGGCGATCAATTGTTCTGCGTTGTGGACCACGGCATCCTTGGTGATGCCCACCGAGCTGTCGCCCATATTGGGTTTGATCAGGGCGGGAAAGATGGAGGGCAAGGCGGCCGCCTGGTCCGATGGGTCGAAATAGGTTTCATCGGGAACCGGAACGTCGATGTCCGCGGCAATGGCGCGAATCCACGATTTGTTGTAGCAGAGGCCCAAACAGGTCGGCCCCGCGCCCGAATATGGAATGTTCAGCATGTCCATCAGGGCGGTAACATGCAACTCCATGGTGGCCACGTTTTTAAAACCCTCGTCACATAAGTTGAGCACGAATTCCGGCGGTTGGGACATCCAATGGCGCTGCAACTGGCCGTGGTTGTCGTAGTAGCGGAACTTGAATTGTTTCAACTGATTCAGGCTGTCCTTCAAACGCTGGATGGTGGCCAGGTCCTCCTCGTTGAAGACGCCGTCCTTTTTCACCTTATCCGGCATGCGCGGATCGCCCATGATCACCGTGACCTCTTGGGGTTTGGCGATCCTGGCGCTGGTCGCGGCTTTTTTGGGCGCAACCGCCGTAATGAACAGACGGTTGCCCATCAGGCCCAGATCCTCGTTACGGTGAGAGTCCGGAATGATCTCCCCGTCCACGCGGATGTCGCCGAACCCCGCGCGCGCGAGCAACTCCATGATTTCATTCTGGCTGTAAAGACGTTCGGCGTAGAACTGGTCGGTCATCACGCCCTTTTCCGCGTGAACCACGACCTCGCGAGAGACAATGCGTTGCTTGTCATTGGAGAGCGAACGCTCCCGGCACACGAATTGGTTTTGGTCGATCCATTCCCAACTACGCGGATCGAAATGCTGGCGCACCCAATCTCCATTGAGGATGTCGATCGCCAGGCGGCCTTCCGATTTGAGGACGCGAATCACGGAATTCAGGACGCCCATGTCGTCTTCCTCGCGCTCGAAATAGCCAAACGAGTTGCCCATGATATAGGCGCAATCCTGAGAGCTTTCGGGCATGCGGATATCGCGGATATCGCCCTCGGAAAACTGGATCGGGACGCCGAGATCGCGGGCGCGCTTTCGCGCCAGCCTGACCAGATAACGGGAGCGGTCCAGGCCCGTGATGTGCCGGAAGCCGCGTTTGGCGAGCTCGATCGCATGACGGCCCTGGCCGCAACACAGGTCCAGAATGGCGTCGCTCTCGCGAAGCTTGAGCTTGTCAACGATGATGTCGGTTTCCCGTTCCGTGTTGTATCGATTTTCAACCACATCGGCATCGGTTTTGATGTAGATGGAATTGAAAAGACTCTTCCACCAGTCGGGCGGCAGGTGGCGTTCCAAATCGGAAACGGGCCCGAGGGTTCGTGCGGAGAAGGCCGGTGTTTTTTGCATTTGGCGATAATCCTTGGGGAAAGATTTCCCGAGCGGTTTCCTTCTATCACAATCCGAGGCCGGGATTGCATAAAAAATCGCGGTGGAAAAAATATTTTTGAATGAAATCGCCACGTCCATGATCGATCGCCCAAATGCATGTCGCAATGGCGCCGACAGGGACCGTCCGTCCATTTGGGCAATTGGTGGGGATACAGCGGGAAAATTCGCAAAAAAAAGGAAACCCCGAGCCGAACGGGTGCCGCCCGGGGTTTCCTGTCGCGCTGAGCCAACCTTTGCCTTGAGGGCTGGGAGGAAGAAGAAGTCTAAGAGCTCTAAAGTCTTGTGGTCCTGGTTAATTTTGTGGGGGCCGGCTGAAAGGAGGACCGTTCTCGGTCCCCGGTTGCCCCTGTCGCCGAATCGGCGGAGAGAGTTCCGTCCGCCTCAAGATTCCAGAGGCCAATGCCGGCCAAGCCCAATCTTTTTGGCCGACAACCGGACTCTGGTTTCTTGAAACATGAACCGGGCGATGGGAAGGGGACCCGGGGGGCCGACGGTCTGTGGGTACCGTCGGCCCGATTTCCAACAAAGTGGAACCGGGTCTCCTCCGGTTAATCTCCCGGTTGCGGGCCTTATTCGCCGCCCTCGTCGCGCTTTGACCCCTCATCGCGCGATTCGGGTAGGGGGAAAAACCAAGGCGTTCTCGGCCGAAAGAACGAAGTTGGCCTGTAACCGTCCGGAGCATAAGAGAAGCTGGCCACGCGTGGGAACCTTTCCGTGTTAGGGGTGCGGCTTTTTTAGGCCGCAAGGCACGTAAACGGCTCATCGAATCCTCCATGAGGTTTGGGCGATTATCGGTTCGGGCGGGAACCCCTCCGGCAATTTCCGGTTGGGCCCGGTTACCGCTAAAGTTATTCGCCTAATTTGAAACAAATGTGGAGAAACCATGGAGGCGGCAATTTTTTTTGAATTTTCTTGCTGTATCCGCCCGGCTCCGCTCGGGAATTAGCCGCGTGGTACAATTCGCTGCCGGCCCAGAGCCCTAGAATGTTTGCCGTGAGCGGGCCCCGGGGGTTGCCGGCGACCCCAATCTTCTCACCGGCTAGAAATTGAATATGAAAAGGATGGTTTTTCATGAAAGCAGCCCTATTTGCCTTGACCCTCGCCCTCGCCGCGGCGCTACCGGCCGTTTTTGCCCAGCAAAGCGGGAACATTACCTTCAAGTCCACCGAGCTCGCCTCCGGGCTTTATATGCTGGAAGGAGTCGGCGGCTTTGCCGGCGGGAATCTTGGCTTGTCCGTGGGTGAGGATGGCGTCATCCTCATCGACGACAGCATGCCTCCCCTGACCAATAATATGAAAGCCGCCATCGCCGCCTTGACCGATCAAAAAGTCGATTTCGTTATCAACACCCATATCCATGGCGATCACACCGGCGGAAACGTGGCCATGACCCAAGCGGGCGCGACCATCGTGGCCCATGACAATATCCGACGAAGAATGTTGGAGGAAGGCGTCTCCACGGGCGCCGGAACCGTGAAGGCTCCCAAGGGCGCCCTACCCGTGCTCACCTTCTCCGATGCGATCACCTTTCATCTCAATGGTCACGAGGCTCGGGTCTTCCATGCCAAGAACGCGCATACCGACGGCGATGCGATCATTCATTTTCCCGGAGCGGACGTGATTCATACCGGCGATATCTTTTTTAACGGCATGTTCCCCTTCATCGACTTGAACTCGGGGGGCAGCGTGGAGGGCTTCATCGCCGCCCAAGAAGAAATTCTTTCCCTTGCCGGTGAAAAGACCAAGATTATTCCCGGACATGGGCCACTGGCCCAAAAAAGCGATCTGCAGACCGCGGTCAACATGCTCAAGGATTGCAACAAGAAAGTGACCGCACTGGTCGCCCAGGGCAAGTCGGAAGAGGAAGTGATCGCTTCCAATCCCCTGGCTGAATACCATGACAAGTGGAATTGGGCCTTCATCACCACCGAGCGCATGACACGAACCCTCTACCGCGACGCCAAAAAGTAGCGGCCTCGATTTCGTGGGGCGGCCTCATTGTCCGCGGCCAACACCGGCCGCCCCACAAGGGTTTTGTGGAAGAAGGCTTTAAGGGCTCCCGTCTGCCCGAAAATCTCGCCTCCGTACCGGTAACGCCGACCACCGCCCGTTCTCCGAAGGGGGATTGTCCCCACCTGTTTCAAAGCAGTCAAATGCCTGAACCCCCGCTCTCCTGCTCTTGGCTTGAAGTTGGGAAAAGCGAAAAATTGCAGCGCGAAGGAAAGGGGTCTAGACCTTCACCCGTAATAATTTAATTTCATAAGAATTTGCCTTTCGCTATTTAATCGACAGAAAAACTAAAAAAGACTGATAAAATATTTAAGAACTTAGGAGATAATCGCGTCAATTGAAATAAATTGAAAAAATATTGTTGAAATATGTTTCACTATCCACTATATTTTGTAAAAATTATTCTCGGTGGAGAGGTTTGGCCCGACTAGGCCGCTCAAGGATGAATACTGAATGCGCCCCATGATTCAATACGGCCCTTCCGGGCAAAAAATCATTTCTACGAGACGGCGCCTTTCCGGCTCTCCACAAAAAATCCCTTGTCCCTATATTGGCTGTAACCGGCTTGCCGCGCGCTCTCCACAAGTTTCGAAACGCACATGCCCGCAATCGAACAAGGTGGAAGCGAACCCATCGCCCGTACGCCTTGCCGCCTCGCGGCGGTCTTTAGAACGGACCTCGCTTTCACGGGAAGCAGGCAACCGTTCGGAATGCGGAAAAAACAGTTCATTGAAATCCGCCAGGGAAATTTCCCATGGCCAGCAAGTTTTCAGGAACGGTTTTCCGCCAAGGCGAAGTTCGACGAGCAACGGGTGCTGACGCAGGCCCCCACCCCTTACCCAAGCCAACTCGGAGGTGGGTCCTCGATTCGTTGAGGGCCCCCTCTTTTTTCTTCGGGATAAGCTTGAGTCGCGATTCAATTCACATTTCGGCTATTTTTCTTACGAACTCTAATTTTCTTTTCCTGAATTATTTTTTTGAAGTTTGGGCTGGGCTCGCCTTCGCGGATCGGGGCCCGAAACCCCGCGGGAAGGTTGGCCACCCCACTTTCCTGAAGACAAGCAGTCAGGGCTAACGGGATTCAGTTGCATACTTTTGGTTGGAATTTCGGGCGCCAAGTACCGCTGGCGATCCGTCGCCCGACGCCGGGAAACCAAGTTATTCCGATGCGGGGCAAGTGGGTCATTTTGCCGTAAACAGGGAGGCGTGTACGGCCTTGAGGCCGGACATATTTTGACGTGGAAAATCCAAGTCGCCCCATAGCATGAAACCCGCCCAACTGGACCCGGTCGTGGTGGCGCGCACCCAGGCTCCGTTGGCCTGGTGCGCGGGATCGGGAAAAATGTCGGCGCCCACGCGCGTCACCTTTTGGCGCATGCCGACAGCCGAAAAAGTGGTTGCGGCGAGCTCGTTTCCAGCCGCATCCATCAAATGGAAGGTAATATCGGCGGGTTCTCCACCCAAATTCACGGCCACATAGCCGCTCCAGCGATTTGCGGACGCCTGAAAGTGAGGATAGTCCAGCACGCTATCGGAGCTGTAATTACCCTGCAGGCCGGCGAAAAAATCGCCGAACTGTTCATTGGAAGAGCCAAACAGCTCATAACCGACGAGTTCCTGTGATGCGGTCACCTCGAGCCAAGCCGCACCCGCGGGAACCGGATCCTGGGTGTTTGCGTCGAACAGCAGGGTGATCTTGTCGTTGACCTCAAGGGGCACGTCCCTGGTGGCGAGCACATTCCCTCCCGCATCGTAATACTGTTCGGTTGCGGTTGTATTGTTTTCTCCCACGTTGATATAGACCATTCCCGTCCAGAACTGGCCCGTATCGGTGGCAATGTGCAGGAAGCGCAGGTTCGTTCCGCGGTTTTCATCGAGCCCCAATGCGGCCATGCGTTTGCGGCCGTCAATGTAGCGAAAAAACTCCATCGCCGCCATGCTGGTGGGAAAGCTGTCCAGCCGTACCCAATTGATGGCGCTTGGGTCCGGCCAGAATTCCAGAATATTGTGTTTGCTCTTGCCATTGGGAAAGCCTACATTCCCCAAAAAAAATCCTTGGTTAAGTGGTTGTGGGGTGACCGTGGCCTGTAGGGATTCCGGCATGCCGTTTATCACGGAGAAGATGGTTTCGAAAACTTGAATGTTCTTGGCTACATGAGGAAGGAAGATCCGCTCATAAAGACGGTCCGCGGACCAGTAGGCGGAACGGTTGCCGTCCTCGATGATTTCGGCGAACACCTCTAGTGGGTGGGACGCCCCAATCTCAAGCCATGCCACCTGCTGGTGGTTGGCGGGAAAGGCCTGGGCAAGGTCGAAGTAGGCGCGGGAACGTGGACCCAGGTTCACCAGAAACTCCGGCGCGTCCAAATCCTCGCCGCTGGTGTCATAACCATCGATTTCGATTTCGGCCGCTTGGGCGCCCGGATTCACGATACCGACCATGGTTTGCATTCCGCTTCCGGATACGGTCTCCGGCAAATAATAGTAGTGAGCCAGATCCTCCATTTTCTGCCTGGGCGCCGCCCCACCGGCCCATGCTGTCAGGCCGAGGCTGACGAGAATCCAACAACACAATTTCATGGCGTCCCTCCGGGGTTTCAAGTTAAGCGGAATTCTAACGGGTAGCCGCCATGCTGTCGAGTGATGGGGCATCCACTTTTGCGCCTTTGATAGGGGCGGGGCTTCAAAGCCGGAATTCTTCAGCCCATACCCAGGCTTTGGCGCGTGGCGTTCGGCATTTCCAGCAATTGGTTTAAGGCATCAAACCTGAAGCTCCCCCTGGCCAGTGAGCGACCGGCTTACGCCTGGCCAGTGGGTAGACCGTCGATGCTTTCGCGGTTCGATTTCTGCCGATACGTTCGCAGGCCTTCCTCGCCCTTTTTCTCGGCCCAATGAATGAGGGTGTCGCGGTGACCGCGAAAATCGTACAGCGGCACGCCGAAGCCGCAAGAGGTTTGGATGCTTTCGATTTGGACGCGGATGATTTGACGTGAACCCGGCAATAACTCGAAAAGTTGGGCCAGCGGTTGCCATGCCTCGTCTTTTGGGCCGATGACCTCGCCCTGGCCGTAAAGCCGCAGGATCATGGGCTGGTCGCTGAAACTGCAGAACATGAGCGTGATGCGTCCGTTTTGGAGGAGATGAGCCGCGGTTTCGT
>JBGTRP010000169.1:0-10899 GCA_041940685.1 Acanthopleuribacteraceae bacterium | reverse complement strand
ATCCACTTTCCCTGCCGCATGACGATTATCCGCCTAAACGATGGCGGCTTGGCGCTTCACTCCCCTATTCCCATAGATGACGATCTGGCGGCTGATATCGAGCGGCTGGGAGAAGTGCGCTTTCTCTTGGCGCCCAACAAGTTCCATCACCTCTTTGTCAAGGACTGCCGGGAGAGGTATCCTCACGCCAAGCTTTACGCCGCACCCGGCCTGGCGCAAAAACGGCCGGACCTGACCATGGACGCCACTCTCACCGTGGACACGCCCGAGGAATGGGGAGAGGATCTGGAGCACTGGTTGGTGGCTGGGGCGCCCAAGATCAATGAGGTCGTATTTTTCCACAAAAAGAGCCGCTCCCTCATCGTCACCGACCTGGTTTTCAATATTCGGAAACCAAGAGGTTGGACAACAGCATTGGTTCTGAAAGTGATGGGCGCTTCCGGCAAGACCGCCCAAAGCAGAGCCTGGCGCTTTTTCGCCAAGGACCGCCAAGCCCTCCGCCCGAGCCTTGAAAAGCTGCTCGCCTTGGATTTTGAAAGGTTGATCATGGCTCATGGCGATATCGTGGATACGGACGCAAAACAAAAGCTGAGAGCGGCCTTAGCCGGACGCGGTCTGATTGCCGCCTAACCCAGCGTTTTCGTCCCGAAAAGGAGGCCATATGCAAACGCTTTGCGGGCATGTCTTCCTTTTGACGGGGGCAGAAAGTTTGGCGAACACTTGCGCCTACCGCGATGGCCCCACGAGTCGCAATCACGCCATGCCCTTGCCCGTGGGAAGCTTCCCCCCAAATCCCCATGGCCTTTTTGATATGCATGGCAATGTTTGAGTGGTGCTCGGACGAGCCCTGTCCCTATCCGAGCGAGCCCGTAACGGATCCTGTCGGTGACCGCGACTGGGGCTTGAGAGCCATGCGCGGCGGCAGTTGGTTTTTTAGTCCGATCGTGGCCCGAAGCGCGCCGCGAGGCACTCACGCCCCCTCCGATTAGGGCGCCAGCTTGGGTTTCCGTCTGGTAAGAGAAATTTCCAAAACCCAGTAAGGGCCCGCATTCCGACAAAGTGGCCAACTGAGCCTCTTCGTAGAGAAAAGACGCCCACCCGGTTTCCACCAAGCCGTTAGGGAATTCAGTGAATCGCGCCCCAACAAGTTTTATCGGCGCGATTCAGCCTGTTTCGTTGTAAGATTACAGCCAACCGAACGGAACCATCCATCTCCACTCGTTTCAGCGAGTATGCGAAGGAGGATTACGATGAGAAAGCTCTTGCTAGCCCTGTTCTTGTTCTCTCCGGCTATTGCACCGGTCTTGGCCGCCAACCCCGCGCCCTCCGAATCGGAAGCCCATCGGTTGACCATCACCTATTATTACCTGCCTGGCTGACCGATCTGCAAACGCATTAAGCTCGCCGTGAGCGAGCTCGGAGAAAAGCACCAAGACAAGATCAAAGTGGAAAACCTAGATGCTACCACCGCGGAATACAAAGGCCTGCAAGCCGGTCTCGGCTTCAAGTCCCACGGCCTGTTGATTCGCGATGAGGCGGGAAAAATCGTCTTCAAACAAGCCGACCACACCGTGAAAGAAGATGAGGTGAAGGCTTTCGTTGAAGAATACTTGGAATAAATCCCGGCCGCGATAGGTTCCCGACTCCCCAACGATCCAAAATCCACCCCATGCCAGGGGAAAAGGTTAGGTGCGCCCAAGCCAAGTTTTTGGTTCGGGTCAAAAAAGGCTCTTTTTTTGCTATAATTTCAACGGCAACTAACAAAACCCTCGGATTCAGGATATGCGGGCGTGACGCTTACCCTTCTGAAACGCAAGGCACAAGGCTGGCAAACTTTTGCGCTTCGGGTCGAACCCTCCACGGGCACCAATTACTACGGGGTCACCGTCATTAAAGGGTATTTCAAGCGGCAACACCGTCAGTGGGAGAGTGAGACGCTGTGGTTCCCCGCGGGAACCCCGCCCATCGATGTGCTGGTCACCCTGCTGACGCCCCAAATTCACGCGGGTTTCGCCCGCAGGGGTCCCAGAAGCATGCTCTATCCACTCACGGATTTGGAGGCTACCGCCCTGAGACGGAGCCGCCGCCAAGGGTTTGGACTACAGATCGCGCTGTTCTGCCCCGCTCTTGGCTAGCCGCCTTGGCGCTCCTGTTCTTTTCGCTTGTCTCCGGTTTGGGATTGCCAAGACGGCCAGCAAGGTTGTCTTCTTCGGGGCGCACCGCTGATTCATCGGATCGGGTAGGCGCTCTCAGACTTCGGAACGGCCCGTTATAGGACGTTTCTTCCAACCGTCTGACCTACCGAAAGCTTAGCTGCCGCATCCGGCGATTCAGCTTGGCGTTTCTGGTCCAAGTTTCGGTTATTAACACTCGAAACACATGGTGCCGGGAGGATGGCACGAGGGAGGGTCACAATTGACATTATAGGAGTCACACCAAGTTATACATTGGCCGTCCGGGTCGCCATAATACATACAAGGACCGGAACAAAAGGGCTGTTTCATGCTGGGAGCGGCGAACACCAGGCTCGCGAAACCCAGGGTGAGGGCCAACAGGATGGACATGAATATGGTTTTTGCTTTGATTCTTTTCACGGGAACCTCCTTGTGAAACTGTGCCGGAACGGCAATGTCTGGTTTTGAGCCCACGCACACACTGGCCTTGGAACCCCCATGCAGAAGGCGGGTTCCCCGCGGTGCAGGTGGAGACGCCGGATGATGGATTAGTTACGGATTGGCATCGGGCGAGGCACGCTAGCCCCCCGCCTCTCCTATGAAGGATTCCAGTTTCTGAAGGGAATTCGCGAAGCCGGAAGCCGCAATCATGCCCTGGGCATCGACCGCGTAGATGAACGGGGTTCCCGGAACCTTGAAGGCGCCGGTCAGGTCTTGATGCCAATTAAAGACAGGGACGGTTAAACCTACCCGTTTGGTCAGAGCCCTGTTTTCTTCTTCCGTGCCACGAGAGACCATGACCACCGGGACTTCCGGATGCCGTAGCTGAAAATCGTTGAGCACGGGATAGATGTCTTCACACGCGGGACATTCCGTGGAGGAGAAAACCAGGAGATAGGGCTGACCTGTAAACCGGGCCAGGGAAAACAATTCACCCGTTGCGCTGGAAAGTTCCGGCTCGGGAACCGGCGTCCCGGGCCGGAGAGCTTGAAAGGTAGAGGCCGCGTCCCCCACCCGCAAGGTTTTTAGAGCCTGAAAGACACGATCCTGGAGGAGGATCACCCTGTAAAACAGACCCAGATTGGCGATCAGCAACGCCACAATCGTAGCCTGGATGAGGACGAGTAACCGTCCCTGACTTTTTTCTTTCACATTTCCCCCCTTTGGTGAAGAATCATGGAAAAAGTTTTGGGTTTATGTGAAACCCGAAGATGGCCAAACCCGGGCATGCCAGGCGATAGGTCCATGGCGGGCCGGGTTCGCCAGGAACACGCCTCGGACCATCGAATCATCGCCGGCCCGCATTCAAACCGCGGTCTTGATCGCGACGATGTTTGTTTCCACATGGCGGAGAACCTCCTTTCGATCCCCCCGGGTTCAACCTGCCGAGATTTCCCGAGCGCGTCTCAAGAAAAACAAATGAAAAGTTTTTCCTACTGGATTCGGCCCCATCCAAAAAAAGCAAAATTCACCACCGAGGACAGGAGGATGCGACAAAGGGAGTTGCGGTCATTACTTGCAATGGGAAAGCTGATGCATTTTCCTTCGTGTCCTTCGTGGTTCATGAACATGGGTTTCTGGGAAGGTTTTGAATTGGTTGCTCAATTCATAACGCGCTCTTTTCATCTGAAATCCCTCAACCAACGGGATTTTTGTTCGTTTGCACCCCAACGAGGGATTCAACCGTCCGTCGGGAGTGCGGTACGCCCCTCCCCTGGAAAAGGAAACGCCCTCGTCTCCCCTCAACTTGCGTGAGGCATACCTTGACTCTCCTCATCACGTATGAAGGAAAGCCATCCCGCGTTCAAAAACCGAGAGAAAAAAACAAATCGGATGGCGAGGTTTAAAATCGAGGAGGGGGTAATCATGGTAAAGATTTGGAGCTCAACCACGCGAGTTTTGTCTTTGGTATGGATCTCGGCATGTGCGGCCATGCTTGGTTGGAGCGGCGATTTGGAAAAGAATTACAAGGCCGCGCTCGACCACGAGGGCAGAACCGAGGCCGATAGAGAACGGGATCAAAACAGCAAACCCATGGAGATTCTCAAATTCGCCAAAATTGAGCCGGGCATGACGATCGCCGATATTTTCGGCGGCGGCGGCTACTACTCCGAAATCCTGTCCCATGTGGTTGGTTCCGAGGGTAAGGTGTATCTCCACAACAACAAGGCCTACCTCAACTTCGTGGGCAAGCAATTGGATGAGCGGCTCGCCGAGGGCCGTCTCGCCAATGTGGTCAACCACCAACATGAAGCCGATGCGCTGGAGCTGCCAAAAGGTTCGCTGGACCGTGTCTTCATGGTCATGTCCTATCACGACATCTATTTTGAGACCCAAGGCTGGAAACTGGACGGCAAGGTTCTGATGGCGCAAATTCGCGAGGCCCTCAAGCCCGATGGTTTGTTGGTGATTATCGACCACGCGGCGGAAGCCGGCAGCAAGCAATCCCATGCCCAAAACCTGCATCGCATCGATGAGGCATTCGCCAAGCAAGACATCGCTGGTTTCGGTTTTACATTGGTGGCCGAAAGCCAGGCCCTGCGCAATGAAAAGGATGATTACGGCATCAATGTTTTCGACCCCAAGGTCAAGGGCAAAACCGACAAGTTTGTATTGCTCTTCAAAAAATCGAATTGATCGCGGCGGCCCCATCGAGGGTAGCGCTCACGCGATGCTCACGGTCAATCTCTTCCTACCACCGCTGGATTGAGGTCCAAGCTTCCATGGGTGGAGCCACTCGTCGCCAAAAATGCCCGGCCAGGCGCAATGCCCGGCCGGGAAGTTGGATCCTACCCCTTGGGGAGCATCCGCGAGGATGCTCCGGTCATGGCGCGGGCAATCACCGGGAAACCCGGGCAACCACCCGGCCATGGCCGACCAAGAGGGCAAGCTCCATGCCAGGGTCGACCTGGACAAGACGAACAGCCTAAAGCACATGGGTCCCAGCGGAGAACAGGTGGATCATCCTCTTTTTGCGGGTTTCCGGAGGGCGCAAATCGCGGCGATGGACATGTCGCGGACATGCCACTTTACAGCCTCTTCCGGAAAAAGATCCCGGGGACAGAAGGCTACCATGGATCGGCCCAACGACAATTCCAACCGGGTACCAGAGTAAAACTAAGAATTCGAACCTTAGGGAGAAAATCTACCCGCGAAGGTTTCCACGACCTTTTTGGAACGAGGCTTGAAAAAGAGGTAGGAATGTTCGTTTACAAACTGGTTGAAATTTTCCTTTTTGCCGTAAATGACCCATTTCTGGTAGGCGTGAAGCGCTTTCTTGCCTTTGAGCCGGAAATACTGGTGGGCGTTGTTTTTGATGAGTTTTTCAAAGGCGTCGATCACGGCCACGCTGTCAAACGTTGGATAATCCGTGAGAAAGTTGAAGTCCTCGCCGTTTTGTCGCAGCCATTCGAGCCATTCCACCACCTTGGGTTCGGGTACTCCCCGCCTGATTAAAATCTCTCCCAGCATGTAGTATTCATGGGCGATAGAGGTGTTGCAGACGCCAGGGTTGTCCGAACCCACCGTCACCCGCAACTCCTTGCGCGGGTTGTCATTCTCGTTGAGGGTGAGCGGAAAGATGTGATGGTCTTCCAGACTCTCCAGGTAACCGATGACCCGGTTGGAAGAGGGGTTGGCCTCTACCACCAACTGCTCTTGGATCACTCGACCCAACATTTTATTCTGAACTTCTTCGAGCAATGTTTTCCAAAGCCCTATCTTCGCACCCATATCCACGGAAACAATTTCCGCTCCCATTTTTAGGGTGCGTGGTTCGTACCAATAATCCCTGAGCAAGGTATAGGCGCCCGTCACCCGGACTCTTGGCGTGAGGGAATCCAGGGCTTTTTTCTGAACCAGGATCCAGCGATGGTCCGAGCGAGGAAATGACGGCAGAGGCAACAGCTTCAGCGGTTGGGCGGCGGACCGGTCCGGTATTGTGAAGCATTGGGGGTCCAGTTGGCGTAATTGCCAGGCGTCATACAAGGCTTCCGGCAATGGGGATACCGGCGGATGATGGAGGCCGTATATGTCACGGGCATAGCGGTAAATCAGATCATCGATATTCAAATCCACGAGCAGCGGATGGCCGGCGCCCAGGAGATGCCGTATCCAAACCAGATTGTCCAGCCACTCCAACTTAGGCGTCATGGCCACGTTGCCAACCTGGTCCAGCCACCTTCGCGGGCTGAGCGCCAAAGCGATGGCATGCCCCAACCGGTCTCCCGGCAAGGGTTTGAGATAGTCGATGACTTCCTGAATGGCGCGCAAACCGGAAAGCAGATGGCGGAAATCCTCGCCCACGTGGTAGGTCATGAAAAGCCGGTTCTTGGGAAAAACCTTGGCAATGGCCATGGAGCCCCGGTAACGGTCGAACCAGCGTCCGCTCTTTTTAATGCGGATCGGGTATTCACGCAAAAAACGAAACGCGGGGGCAAAGACTTCAGGCGGCGTGGCCAATTCCAAATTGGCCGCGTCGATACCCACGATGAAGGGCGCAATGGGATTGGGTTGGCTCAACAAGCGGAACAACCGATCCGCGTCCTCGGCGACCTTTTCCCGTATGTGGCGGTAACGAAGGTGACTGAAACGCCGGCCAGCCTGCTGTTTTGTCGATGGCGATTTCATTTTAATGAAGTGAATGATCAACCCAAATTTGTCGAGCCTCCCTTCGATGGTCTGATCCGCCAAGGCCAATACCCAGGAGCGCAGGCCCAGCTTTTTTTCGAAGGGCGGGCCCACCCTTGCCTCGAGCTTGCGCAAAGCCGGAAAGCGACCCAAACGATTCGCGGTAGCGTAGCGCTGTTCTAATGTCCGGTAGCGGAAAGCCTTGCGGAATGGCGAGGCGTAAAACTGTTTAAACTGTTCCAAACCCGTGGTGGGGCCGGACTGGGTGGCCCGTTGCCAGAAAGAAGCGTGAAAAACCAAAAACCGGGCGTAAACGCCTTCTAAAAAGTTGAACCTGGCATCGCCGCGCGGAAGGGAGTCGGCAACAACCTTGGCCTCCATTTCACCATGAACGGCGGGTAACCCCTTGCAACGCCTCAGCATCTGAACCTGAGCGGAGAGCAGCGCCCAACGAAGAAACTGGTACTTCGCGCTCGGATCATCGACAACTTTTTCGAAAAGAAAGCCCGCGCGTTCCCCTCGCGAGATACTCATCTCCGGCAGGAGATACAGGAGCAGTTCACGGCATTTGTCCAAGTATTTATTGAGAAAAACGGGGTCTTTGACCAATGACCTGGTATGTTGGCGCAACGCCCGCCTTACCCCAGCCCGCCACCTTTGATTGGCAAGCGGGGACTGTTCCTGAAAACCCTGATCCAACAGGCCGAGCAGCTCTCGGGGTGGGGCCTTGTCCACCAGCGCGTGAAGCGTGCCCAATATAACCGCCTTCAGCAGCGCCCTTCCCAAGAAAAGCAACGAATCGGGAAGATTTGTCTCCACATGAGCATCTCCGGCGACGACCAGATGGTCGGCCATGACATCGTCGGCATCGAGCACGCCGCTCAGGTGGAGATGGGTTTCACTCAAACCCCGGTCGATCAGAGCCTTGAATCCCCTGGAGTTGGATTCGATCTCGAAAAACCGGTCGGGCAACGGCATGGACTCCCGAAAAGAGATGAGCTGGTGGGCTACCGCGAAGGCATGAGAAAACAGGACCACATGGGTCAATGGCATCCGCAGGCTCAACTCATGCACCTCTACCACCCGGTTTTGTTTGATCATCAGGCTGTTCCCGTACCAGTGAAAATAACGGCAGCCGAGATAGTGAAACATGGGAATCAGGTTCATGTGCGGAAACGCGGGTATGAGCTCCTCCAAACCAAAACGCCGCCAGCGCCATAAGCGGGGGTTTGTGCTTTTGGGAGCCCCGTGTTTTTGAATGTCGCGCAAATTGTCCCGGGAGTAGGCCGGCAACTCCATGGAGAGCCATTGCCGTTCCGGGTCGTTCTTTGCCTCCTTGGCTTGCGCCATGCGCAACATTCCCTGTTTCCGCCAGCCCTCGACCAGGTTCAGTACGGGGGCGATGCGTCCAATTACCTCAAGCGGCAGGTTCAGTTTCAAGGCTAGACTCCCTTTTCTAGGTTCAGACAAGAAAAATGCGGGCAATAAACCCTTATCCATGCCCTTACTTTTTTATTCTTCGGGGAACCAATCCTTATTGAACGCCTTCAATATTTGTAGTGCTTTACCCACCGTACTTTTCGTTTTTTCAACACCCCATGGCGTCTGCAGGGATAAATCCACCCATGGCGAGGGCCCTTTCTTGCATGCTTTCAACCGCTCCAACTCGGCCGCGGCCTTTTTGGCATTATCTTCGTCCTCCCAAGAAAGATAAATCTTAAGGGTTGTTTTCTGGGGCCTTTCATGCGCCCGCAAGCTCTCTAAAGCATTGATGATTGGTTTTATTTTGCCTGGATTTCCCCACTTGGTGGCGCTCGTGAAATCCGGTTCCTTTTTGCCGCAAAAGGGAATCAAAATTGGGCAGGATGTCAAAAGGGTGATAATCTTTGGCTCTTTTTTCGTTTTACGCATCCATTTTTTATCTTTGTCCGAGCTATCCTCTTTCAGATAGTATTTCTCCCCACAATGCCAGTACTTTGCTAATACGGCGCTCCATTTGGTGAGCGCATTCACCATATTCCAATTGCTGAGCTCATTTTCCATGTAGGTATTGTCCAGGTCTTGCCAAAAAGTCCCCACGACATTCTCCGCCTGCAGCCGGCGGATATAACAAGAGTCCCAGTCTCTTCGCATTTTTTTACTTTCATGATACCTGTTTTTTTCATCGTAGGGTTCGATGTCGTCCTCCGATTTATGTTGCTTTTCTGACTGCAACTTCTCCATTTCCAGAAATTGAGAAAGCGCTCGCCGCAACTTGTTGATGTGCCGTCGGGTTTTGATGGAGAGTTTGTCTAATTTTTTTCTTTTTAGCCCCGTGTTGACCGTCTCTACCCGTTTAACCGACCCATCCGTATTCTTTTCAAGCTCATTAGGTAATTGGATGAGCAGCTTTCTTAAAGCCGGAGAAACGCTATTATCATCGGTGAGCTTACCTTGAACAGATTTTTTCTCTTTGTTTAACTCTTGGTACATGACGTCCAACTCGCTGGTAAGGATTTCAGCGGGATTCATGGGAAATATCCGCTTGGCAACCGGGTCGAGGTCGTCCAACCAATCGAGCAAATCTTCAGCCAGTTCTTTAACTCTGCCCCCCATTCGTGTGTCTTCTTGGTCGGGTTCCCCGAAGCTCCAGCGTTGAAATTGCCAGTCATTGGCCGGCCCATCATTTCCTCCATCCATGCCCTTGTAACCCAAAACGCGCGCCGCCTTGCAATGCCGTTGGATCAGTTGGACCACATGTTCAAGCCTAATCCCCCTCCGCTCATCCTCAGGGATCGATGAAGATTGACTGCCATGGTGAAGGTCGCGGAGATGTTCCTCATCGATGTCTACCTCGATTTTCAATATCTGACCGATAAGGCCCAGCCCCCGCCAAAATGAAACCGCGGCCCAGGGTTCTCCCCGCTCGTAGCCATAAAAGCACCAGAGATGCATTAAAAGTACGCGATCAAGGACTTGATTCGTATTTTGGCCTCTTTCTTCCGGTAAATGTTCTCGAAATTTCTCTTGGTCGAGGAACATCATGCCTGTCGAGAAGGTGACCCCCTGCCGCTTTACCTCCCTGATCGCATGCACGGGCCCATTTACCAGGTCCCAGCCAATGCCCGTAAAGGTGCCGAACTGCTCCGAGGGATCCCAGTTGCCTTTCGCGGTATTGGGGTTCGTGGCGCCGGATTTTGGTTTCGTTTCGAACGGATGATGGCGCGCCGCGCCGGTTTTCTCGTTTTTGGAGAGAATAATGGGCAGGTAAAAACCGACCCAGAGGTTCAAAAACCAAATGACGCCCTTGCGCGTGGAAAACGAGTCCCTGAGGTTCTTCTGGCTTCCGCTATTTTCATTCTGGGAAGAGGTCGTAGTCGTATGCACCATCTTCCGGATGGCGGTCGAGTCGTCCACCGTAAACTCTTCATCATGCATACGCGGCCGGAAAATATTGCTGGCCAAAAGGGAAAGCACCTGACCGCGACGGTCCTCGGTGCCGTAGCGCCAGCGCTTGAGCAGTTTCTGCCGCTCGTGAAGGGGTAGGCCCAAAACATGGTCGAGCACCACCTCGGCCAAGCCGCGTTTGGTCCAGTTGTAGAGATCATCCAGGTTCAGCTTGAATTCGCGCAACAGGTCGCGGTGAATGTTCATCAGCGACCAGGTGGCCTGGTCGAAGATCACGGCCCAGGCCTTGTCCTTTTCGGCCTCTTTCCGGGTCCGATCCTTTGGCTGGTTCGGAAAGAAGCGGCGAAACCCATTGGCGTGCATGGCGTCCAACATCTGGATCTGACGGCGAACCGTGGCGGAAGTCAAGCAGGCGCGCACAATGGGCTGATGCGGCCAGGCAGAATGACCGAACAGCAACTTGGAGGCGGTCTGCAACAAATCGATCACGCGGAGATCCGGGGCACTTTTGGACCCGGATACCGAACCATCGCGTTCATGGTAACGGGCGCTCATGGCCCGGCCGGAGCCCGGGCCCAAGCGGATGCGGTTGCGCACCGGGAACACGTACGGATAAACGGAGCGGTTCTCCTCGACCTCGTTGGACGCGCGCTGCAGGTAGTCGACGAGCTCCTTGGAGTGCACGGCCGTGATGTGCTGGAGGCCGTAC
>JBGTRP010000168.1:0-10903 GCA_041940685.1 Acanthopleuribacteraceae bacterium | reverse complement strand
CTTCCCAAGCCTTTCGGTGTCAAAGTCGGAACCCTAAGCGCGCAATATTCCCGAAAAGGATTGGTGATGAACAGGGTGGGAACCGTCGAAAGTTTATGGCGTTATCCGGTGAAAAGTATGGGTGGCGAGGAAACGGACGAGGTCTTCATGGGCTTCTCGGGCGTCTATGGCGACCGATGTTATGCCTTTAAAAGTTCCGCTGCCCGCAAGGGTTTTCCCTATTTCAACGCGGTCGTGCAACAACAAATGCTGCTTTTTAGCCCCCGATTCCGTAACCCTGTACGGGCCTCAAAGCCACCCAATTTAGCCGAGGCGGAACGCATTGAACCCGGGGTGAACCCTGCAAATGCTGAAAGGGAAGATATGGCCTTAGATGTGGTGACGCCGTCAGGCCAGGTCCTAGCCATTGATGATCCCGCGCTCCTGGAGCTTCTGAGCCAAGGTATGAGCGAAAAGCATCGCCTGAAATTGGTGTGGTCGGATCGCGCATTGACGGATTGCCGGCCGGTTTCCCTGATCAGCATGCAAACCATTGCCCAGATTGGATCCGAATTGAGCATGACGATGGATAAACGCCGGTTTCGATCCAACATCTATTTTCATTTGACCGATGAGAAAGGCGGATTCGACGAAGATCGCCTTGTCGGTTGCCGTTTACGCATAGGTCCGAAGGCCACCCTGATGGTGCTTGAGCGCGATCCGCGCTGCAAAATGATTTCAATTGACCCGCAAACGAGTGAGCACAATCCTGAAGTATTGCGCAAGGTCGTCCAAGCGCATGGGAACTTTGCGGGTGTTTACTGTGCGGTATTGGTCGAAGGCCTCGTAAAAAAGGGCGATATCGTGGAGCTGATATCGGATTGACGCCCAAATTTCAAGCCTCTCCATCCTGTGTCTTGAGGCCTGTCATGGGCGATCCAGAGAGGAAGAGGAACCTGAGCCCCCGAGGCGTTCAACCGGAAATGAAATCAGATCCTCCGGTGCGGGGTTGCCGCTAGCGGGCGATCAGCAGCGTCACCCGATGCGGCTCGGTTCCCGGCGGCCGTTTCGGGGCGCCATGCGCGTCTCGAGAGGTGAAGGGGTGGTGCATGAGGATATCCTGTCTGCCGTCCTGGTTGAGGTCCGCCAGCCAGGCGTATTCCTCGTCATTGGCCACGGCGATCGCAACCCGTTGAGGCCGCCGGGAGAACAGGTCCGGTCCGGCAAGGCCTACAAAGACCTCCAACTGCCTGGGATGGTGTCCGATCAACAGGTCGGTGAGTCCGTCGCCGGTCACATCCCCGAGCAGCAATGTCGAATTGAAGGCGCGCGGCCAACTCTTTTGCGTTCTACGGCGTTCGTGCGTCGCCCCGCGAAGCAGGATGTCCAGGGGCACGAATCCAGGCTCGCGATGGCTGGGAACCCCGTCTAATGCGATCTTGCGGACGGCATCGGGGGTTTCCGTGAAACGGTCTTTTCCCCCGCGGTAGAATTCGAGATCCAACCAGATGTCGTCACCCATAAACCCCTTAATGCGCTTCCAGAGGCTGCTCTTGAGATAGGTGAGATCGATGGCCGTGAGCATCAAATCGGGCTGGCCGTCGCCATTAAAATCGCGCCGTTCCATGCCGAGATAGATTTTGCCATCGGACTGGAAAGTAAAGTCGGCGCGCCTCGCGAACAGGGCGCCGCCATCGGTGGTGGGCACACCGAGATGCACCTCGTAGGCAGAACGTTTTTGGGATATGCCTCGGCCCTCCAACGAGACTATCGTCAAATCGGCAACGCCGTCGCCGTTGATGTCGGTCAACGAGTGCAGCACCCTTCCGGTCATGTTTCCGGCGGCGAGGAAAAAGGGATCGTCGGAGTCGAATCTCACCTCGGTCGTGAAGGTCTTCGCCACCCGGGAAAACAGCCCACGCTCGTCTTGGATGTGGATCTCGAAGTGGTTCTCGTCCCAGAATACCAGGTCGCCGCGGCCGTCTCTGTTGAAATCCACCTCGTGGATACGGCTCTGGGACCAGGGGTCGTATCGATAGCCATCGGCCCCGTAGATCCCGCTCAGATTGGCGGCGGGGCCGAGTTTGACGGGGTCGGCGAACGCGCCACCCTCCACTTGGATAAATACCCAGAATCCATCGACATCCGGCACGACCAGGTCATCGCGGCCATCGCCGTTCAAATCCCGGGAGATGTCTACATGGGGGATCTCGTCCCGGCGAGGCGGATTGAAGTTGCTGGGCGCCGCCAGCAATTCCCGTTCTTCCGCGGTTTCGAGGTCAAACCAACTCAGGCGTCCATCGCCATGGGTGACCAACCGGTCGCGTCCGCCGAGGTGGAGCACATCGACGAAACGCGTTTCAGGGCGAAGGGTGGCCTCTAGCTTTCGCTCCCAAGTATCGTTGCCGAAGGCATAGATCCGCAAGCGCCGGTTGCCATTCTCCTCAACCTGTACCACCAAAATTTCCGCCATGGCGCCGCCGAGTAGAAATCCTGTCAGGACCGTCTGGCGATTCCCGGATGCGGTGATCACCTCGTGGGCATCGAAGCTGAAGGGTTTCGAGGCGGGCGAAGGGCTGAGAGGCGCGGCAATTTCTTGTGCGAGAGACATGTATCCGAAAAGGAAGACTCCCAAAACCAGGCTCCAAAACCCCGCTCGAAAACCCGAGCCCCGGTTTGAAAACGAGTGAGGGTTTCCCTCCCGACGCACATGTTCGTATGAAGGGGAGTGTCCTGCCGCATCGAACCCGCGTCCGCCATGCCGCGAGCATGGGCGTTGAATTGCTTGGTGGATGCGCAAGGACAATAGGATGCGGTTCATGGGCGTCACCTCAGTTCCCTCTGGTTTGCGTGAACGTTAGACGCTGCCGATTGTGAGTTCTACCGGATTGCAGAATTCAATGACGAATTTCGAAATTCATCATGTTTTTTTACTTGGATATTCCCAGAAATGAAAACGGCAATGGTTGGCCCTGGCCTGAAGTTGCATCCTTTCACGCAAAAAACAGCGGGGCGGCGCCCCAGCCCATCAAGGCTTGTGTGTTCTGGCTGCGCCGCCCCACGCAACAAGCTCCAAGCCATAAGTTGGGTTTACTTTGCCACCCGCTTGCGGCTTGCAACTGTAGCCTTGGCGTTTGAAAAACACCACACAAAATTAAAGATTTTGACCGCCAAGGCGATTAGAATGAAAGGAGAGATTCGCTCTGATTTTTTCCTTCGAGAAAACCCTCGGATGAAAAGTTTCTGGGGATGGTTATGCCTCCAATTGTTGCCGCGCTCGTCCGGAACGGCGCCACTCATCGGCTCTGGGGAGTGTCTAACGGCCCGCGGCTTCTTTCGTTGATCGATACGGCCATGGCGCGGGCCAAGAGCACCGTGCAACCCAATCGGGGAATGGCCGCGACGCGAGGGCCGAAGCCCGCCTCGCCGATCAGAGCATCCCGCCTCGCGCGGGCCTGGAAAGGAGGCGAGTTTTTAGCCGAGCGCCACGCGGAACATATCCTCGGGGAACTGGGCCATGATCAATAAACGTTCATCCATCCTCGGCGAGTACCGCAAGCTGGTGAATGCCTATCCTCCGGAGGAAAGCCTCTTTCTCAATTTCAACGGCTACAAGGTTCAGGTTTCCTCCAACTCCAGTGAGTTGCTGAAAGCGCTGAGACATTATTTTTCCGAGTTCCTCTCCACATCCCGTGGAATCCTGGCCGTGATTATGGCCTTGGAAGCGCCTCCTCCCCGCCTCGCTGCCGAGGACCTGAAGGTAATTAAAACCGAGCCCAGCGAAAAGAAGCCCGAGGAAGAATATTTCGATATCCGAGATGGCCGTATCGTGCGCGAGCGCCTGACCGGCATGGTGTTCCTTTTTAATGAATCGCTCCATTTAGTCATCGGTCCCGTTCTTGAAAACGCCAACCTGGTCATCGACTTCATCAACAACCGCTATATTGAAGAAACCCTCAACCAGGGCGCCCTGTACGGCCGCGCGGCCGCGGTCAATTGGATGGGACGCGGCCTTGTCCTGGTCGGGTTTCCCGGTATGGGGAAGTCCACCCTGGCTCTCAAGCTGCTCTCCCTTGGGGTTCGCTTCCTTAGCGATGGTCGCATCATGTTCCGGAAACACCGTAACTTTGCGCGCTTGTACGGCGTGGCCAGGCAGCCGCGCGTCACCCCCGACGGGCTACTTCAAAACCCATCTCTAAAGTCCTTTTTTGATTCCGTACAGCATGAGGAGTGCTCTGGCCTGGACCCGAAAGGGTTCTGGGATTCGGAAGAAAAGCGCGATGTATTGATCCACCAGGCTTTCGGAGCGCGAAAGTTCGTTTTGGAAGCCAGAATGGACCTTCTCGTTATCCTCAATTGGAAACGCGGAAACGAACCCTTTTCCATATCGCGGGTTGGCGAGCGGGATCGGACCGATTTGTTGAAGCCACTGATGAAGGAACCCGGTCTGTTTTACCTGCCCAAGCGCGGCGCGCCCATGGCGCGGGTGAACCCGAACCTATATGTCAAAGAGTTGGAGTCCGTGGCCATGATCGAGCTATCCGGCGGCGTCGACTTGGAGAAGGGCGCGAATTGCTGTATGCGTTTCCTGGAAAGGGGCGAACTTCCCGAACCGGTTCAGCCAAAGACCTGATAGGAAGAGAGATCTCCCGGCCTGGCTTGCCCTCAGGATACCGCGTTGAAATTGCCCATGGGCAAGGTTTACTGGGCTCCAGCTCGATTCCGCCCATTGGCTGAAAGCCGGAGTTTACAGACGATTGCAAGGGGCTCTTCATAGAAATTCTTTTGGTGTTAAGAAAAATGATAAAAAAGTGATAGCCTTTACATAAGTATATTTTAGTATTTTGAAGAATTTCATTATTTAAGAGATGATCGTTGAATAATACCTTCCTCGATGGAACGGCTCTCTGCCGTTTCCCCTGGAGGGTAGTTTTACTCAGTGGATTTCCCCTCATCCGGTTCACTTTCGACAAGGGTCCGTGGCCATTTGCGTAGAGGGCGGGTTGCCTCCCCTTCTGCGCGGGCGGTTCGGCAACCGGATCTTGGGAAAAAAGGAGAAGATGATGCAAATTGGAGAGAAGCTTCACCGGTGGGCTAGCCTATGCCCGCTGGTGATTTCGGTTATGGCGGCCATGAATCTTTGGGCGCAATCGCCGCTTGAGAAAAAGTATCAGGGCGTTCCCGATCCCGAAATGGTGGTGCGCCGGTTGCCCACGACTTCCATGGAGCCCTTTTCGAATGGGGAGCCTATTCAAGTCGGGTTTTCGCTTTCCGCCTTCGACAGCCAACCTAGCGAAGAAGCGGTTCTGGTTCTGGGCGTGGAATCGCTGGATGAGGAATTGGTCGCCGATTTCACCGTGACCCTGGAACTGCCCCCCGAGTTGGCCGCGGCCTACTTGGGAACCAATCCCTATTTCATCAACCTGGGTGAGGAGGTTTGGACATTACAGGCAAATCTTAGCGGCAACCAACTCACGATCGCCGCGGTGGGAACCCATCATCCCGATTACGATGGGCTCCACTCGCTGGGACCACGAGGCGAGATGGCTGAGATCCGTTTTCAGCCCTTACCCACTGGAACCTATCTCATCAGCTTGGGTGGAGGACAGGTTTCCCGCGACGGGCTTCCCCTGGAGAACATCGAGATTGCCTACCAGGAAGACAGCCTGGAGATCGGAGACCCCCGCATAAAAACCGAAACCCTGCCCACGGGCAAGGCGGGCAAGGGCTACAGCCATCGTTTGGCCATTGCGCATCTGAAGATGCCGGTTACCTTCTCCATCGTCGGCGGCAGCCTTCCTCCGGGCTACCAATTGCACGAGCACCAATTGGTCAGCCCACGCGATGTGAACGGCCAGGCGGGTACCTATAGCTTCACCCTACAGGCTACCGACGCCGAGGGTTTGGTGGTCGAAAAAGACCTGACCCTACTGGTGGAACCCGAGGGCCCCAGGCTGACCAGCGCGCTGCTGGTCACCGATGCGGATGGCGACGGGTTCGTCTCCGAGGGAGATACGCTGCGGCTGGGCTTCGACGAAAATGTGGTCTTGGGCCCCGGCGCGCTTCAAAGCCTGAGCCTGAGCGAGCCGGACAACTCTCTCGGAAACGGCGCTGCCCTCGCGCTGCATGAAGACTATGCGGCATGGCTGGATATTCGGCTGGGAAAAGATGTGGCCCTGAACATTCAATCGGCATGGTCCGCGGACAACGCGGCGCTTTCGCTGGCGCCCCTGGCCGGCGCCATCACGGATGCCGAGGGCGAGGATGCCTTCAGCGACGAGCCGGTCGCGATTCTCCTGGCCAATACCGTGGAATTCAGCGAGCCGGTCTGGGTGGTGGGTGAGCCCATCCAGCCCATTTCCTTTACGCCCTTTGCCAACATTCCTACCGGGGTCAGCGTCGATGGCCTGCCCGCGGGTCTGGATGTGTTGGGGCAAGCCATCGTCGGTACGCCTTCGGCCGAAGCGGTCGGCACCTTTGGCGATGATCTCTACACGGTTGTGGTCCGGCATGGCCTGGATGTGTTGGCGCGTGCCTGGATTCCCGTGTATGAGGAAGACCCCCGCGTGACCTTCGGACCCGTGGAAGACGCGACGACCAGAATGCCGATCCGCTCCCTGTCCGCGCATTTTGGCGCGGTGCTGGAGCTGGAGATCGCCGGCGCGAACGCGAATGGCGAGGCGGTGCGGGTTTTCCTGGATGGTTCGGCCTTGCCGTCGGCGCCGGGATCGGGCAGAGACCTCGTTCGCGTGGTGTTGCCATCCCGTGGTTTGGATGGCGTGTACCCCTTGTGGGTAGGACAAGACGGCCGAAATTCCGAACCCCTGAGCCTGAGCCTGGAGACGGTTCGGGTTCCCGCCAATGAGACATCCCCCTACATCGATCACGCCTGGTACTTTGAATCCGATGATGGAACCGCCTGGTTCAGCGTGGTGGGAGAGGGATTGGGAGCGAACGCCTCCTACGCGCTCGATGGCCTTTCTCTCAATGTTTGGGATTCAAGCGATAGTCACGCGGTGGTGGAACTGCCCGCCGGGTTCGACTACTTCGACTTTTCCGAGGGGTATGTACTTGTCGTCACCACTCAAAACGGTGATAGCGGGAGTTACACGCGCGAACCCAACCCCGAAATCGAGGCCTATCTGGATAGTTACTTCAACGGTAACTTTCTCGGCGACGGCGTGAAACCGCCCGGGATATTGTTTCAAGAGAACAAGAACAATGGCGACAACAACGACGAATGGAAAAAGTTGGTCGAGGCTTTCTGCAAGACGCTTTGCGAAATCATCGACGAAATCGACAAGGGTAAGTCCGACAAGGACAAGAAACGCATCAAAAACTTCATCAAGGCGATTGCCGCCCACGAAAGCAAGCTCTTCAAAGCGCGCGTGCAATGTGGCGGCGGGCCCGGCGTGACCTTCGGCCAAATCGAACCCAATACGCTACGCACCATTCTCTGCGACCAGGATAAGGTGCGCTACAAGGCGGTCAAGGACATGATCGTCAAATGCACGGACCTCTCTGAAAAAGAGGTTTGCGAAATGCTGGATGGGTTTAAGAAGGAAAAGGGCAACAACTGGGATGGACCCAATGGCAAGAAACTCAAGAAGATCCTCACCAGCGGCGGCAAGGCCGGCGACAAGTTTGCGGCATTGCTGATGCGGCTCTACTTCAAAACCAAGGGCGGCCAGTCATTTGGCCATGATGATTACGATAACCCCAAACCCGGCGTCGGGGAGAAAACCAAGGAAAAGTGCAAAACCGTGCCCGTGGGAACCGGTTCCGGACAGGATCCCAACGGCAAGGACATCTACAGTTGCGGCAATGAAACCGGCAAATACTTCTATGCCGAACAATGGCGGAAGTACTATCACGGCGGCACCAATAAGCGCCCCTGCGTCAAGTGGAGCAAGCCGGATGAGAACGGCAAGCGGACCTGTGAGGAGTACAAGTCCGATGCCGCCTGGAAGGAATGCCGCGAAAAGCTGCGCAAGCGATTCGTGGAAAATTTCTGCAAGTTCATCGAATTGCTGGGCTGATTTAGGCCTTTTCCACGGTTAATCTCAAGGGGCCGCTTTGCCGATTCAGGCTGGCGGCCCTCTTTTTATGCGATGCATCGCTCCGGCTCATATGCGCCATGACCTTGTCTCCAATTCCCGCAAGCCCTGGGCCAGCAGATCAAGGCCCTCGGCCAGGTAGTCGGTTTCCTCTCCAATGCCCAAACGCAAATGGCGGTCCATGCCAAACACGTCCCCGGGTAGGACCAGCAGGCTTTTTTCTTCGCGCAACCAATTGGTCAAAGCCGTTGAGTTTACCGGCATTTGGTAGCGGAGAAACGCCACTCCGCCCGCTTGTGGCGGCACGAAATCAAATAAATCCGCCCGCTGCTTGACCCAGGCTTCCAGAAGGCCGAGGTTGGTCTTTAGAATCCCACGGTTTCGTTCCAGAATGGCGGCTCGTTTATGCGGCTTCAAAATTTGTTCGGCCACATACTCGCTGATGCGGCAGGTGGTAATGGTGGTGTAGTCATTGCGTTTCCACGCTTGGGAAATAAAGTCCGCCGGTCCCGCCAGCCAACCGATGCGCAGACCGGGGTGGGCCAAGGCCTTGGAAAGACCGGAGGCCACGATTGCCTGCTCGTCCAGGTCGCGGAAGCTGGGCCCCTCCTCGCCATTCAGCTCGGCGCCCCTGTAAACCTCATCGGCATAAATTCGAGCCCCGTTTTCCCGTGCGACCGCAATGATTTCCTCCATTTCCAAGCGGGTGAATACCGCTCCGGTGGGGTTGTTGGGGTTGCACAAAACGATCAGCTTGGTTTGCGGATTTACGCTTTTGCGTAACAGCTTCAAATCGGGCCGCCAACGGTCTTCCAAGATCAGGGGAACCGTCTTGACCTTCGCGCCGATCGATTTGGCGACGCCCGCGATTTGCATATAGTTGGGCGTCAAGAAGGCAATTTCGTCACCGGGTTCCACCAGGGTCCAAACCGCGAGGAAATTAGCCTCGGAGGAACCATTGGTGATCAGCACCTCCTCTCTGCCGGTGTGTTGGTAATAGGCCGCCACCGCATCTCTCAATCCGGGTTCGCCATTGGTCCAGCCGTAGCTCAAGCGAATGTCTAAAAGCTGATCGACCTGATCCTCCGAAAGTAATTCCCGAAGCGTGAAGGGATGAATGCCGCTTTCGGTGAGATTGATTTGCACCTCGTTTTCCCAGAGAGACTGAAGGCGTTCCAACTCAAAGGTATCGATCTTCATAAGCGTTTCCTTTCGAAAATTCGTGACGCGGATGGGCCGTAGGCTTCAGGGATATCATCCCATGAGCAATGCCTGGCTGATCTCCCTCCACACGGGCTCGGCGGTTGGCCAAATTCGGGTTGAGCGGCTGCCCGATGAGGTTTGTGAGAAACACGGGCTCTAAAACTGGCGAGGCATCCATCAAGGCAGCAAGCGCACCTTGCGTTGAACGATCTCATGGTCATCGCTACCCGGGCAATATATATCCGCTTCCAGCAACAGTTCCTCTTCCCGTATTTCCCCACGGATCATGGCAAAATTATTGACGCCCGACAGCCTGTATTGCGTTTCGCAAACGATATTTCCATGGCCGCTTACCGGGCCGTTGTTTTGCATTCCCGCCACCGCGAAGCGGGGCAGAGGTTTGCGGGAAATGGGGCTCGAAGTGACTTGGAACACGCGGGCGCGCTCCTTGCCGCCCTGATGGTAAAGACGGTAGATGCTGGATGAATGCACATCTCCACTCAGGAACACGACCGCTTGCCCGCGGGCGTGGGAACATTCGAACAGCAGATCCAGCAGCCATCGCCTTTCCGCGTGGTTGTCCTCATGGCTCCATTCATCCCGGAAATCATCGCCGGCGCCGCCGATATCGAAGGTGTTCACAATCCATTCGTTCCAGTGAACCACGGGCACGGGCGAGACAATGAACAGCGCCCGCGCCGCCTTTGTCTCCTCGCGCTCCAGCCAGGAGTGGAAGCGTTGGTGCTGATCCGGACCCAATAATTTCTCAAAGCCCTGGCGTTCGCAATCGTGATAGCCCCGCATGTCCAACACGTAAAAAGCGAAGGGACCCTGGGTGAAACTGTAGTCCCAAACGCGAGCGGCCGTACTCGGGTTGTGGCAATGTTGGTATTCTTCATAGACGAAGGCGGCCGCCTCGAACATGCATCGCACCAGGGCGAGGTTGGTGGCGTGGTCGTCGTCTTCAAGCAGCCGGTTCAGTTGTTTTGCCCGATGTTCCCAGGTGAGCGAGCCCCAACCCTCCATGATTTCATGATCATCCCAAATCATGTATTGGGGGAAACGGTCGTAGACATTTTGCAGATGGATGAAGCTCCAATACACGCGGTAGTACTGCCGGTAAACCTGGATGAAATACCGGGTAATGGCCCTTTCCTGGAGACGCCCGCCAGCATCGCGAAAAGCGCGAATCAACCGCTTCTTGTTGCGTTTGAGCCAAACCCAAACATCTTGCATGTGATCGTCTTTGTTGCTGTCCACGTATACCAGATCACCGCTACCGATGACAAAGTCAGCGTTGCGCTGGTTCAGAATTTCCTCGAAATGGCGCCAAGCGCCGCTGCCGCAGTCTCCTCGGCTAAAGGGATCATGGCATCCGTAGAGCCCAAAGGTAATGGCATGGGGATAGGCGCTTGGCGTTCGGAAGCTTCGCATCCGGTCGATGCCGATCTCCGTGCGGCGGGGCGCCGTCTTTTCGCTTCGGGTATCGGCCATCAAGGCGTAATAATAGCGGGTGTTTTCCTTGAAACCTCCATCTGGCCTTACCCGGAACACATGAGTCCAGTCACTGTCGCCGCTGAACCTGTGGGCCTGCTTGTACACGACATCCACCCGGTTGTCGGCTAGAAACCGCGGTACGGTTTTCTCTTCCAGCCGGACCAGAT
>JBGTRP010000167.1:0-10925 GCA_041940685.1 Acanthopleuribacteraceae bacterium | reverse complement strand
CGCCGCCCGCGCCCGGGCCAGGAGCGGCAGCGCATCGAGCCGAACGGTTTCCGCCTTGGTTCCGCTCACCAGGGCAAAGGTAATCCGGGCATTCTGCCGCAGGAGTAATTCGGCAATGCGTTCGAAGCGTTGGCGCCGTACCGTGGGGTTGAGGTCCTCGATATGAAAATGATCCACGCCGAAGCGTTTTTTCAAGGCCAGGATTTCCGCGACCACGCGTTCGGGAGGGTAGCCATGCCATTTGGCGAGATTGGTGGCCGGGCTGACGCAGAAATCGCATAAAAAGGGGCAACCCCGCGAGGTCAGGATCGGAAGGTATTTGCCATCTTTGGGTCCGTGTGCGTAGGGCAGGCGCCAATAGCCTTGGATCGGGAACAGATCCCATGCCGGAATCGGGTACCCGTCCAGGTAGCGCTGTTCCCTTCGCGGGCGGCGCTTTTCGCCATCATTGGGAAGGGCGAGGTTGATGGGCGGCTCGTCCGAGCCCGGCTGGGTGAAGTGGGCCTCGATCCGGGGCCAACCGGCGTAGGCTTCTCCTAATATGAGGCCGTCATAGCCCGCTCCGAACAAGGCTTCCCTCTCTCGGTCGAGGGCAAAGCCCGTAACGGCCTGGCTGTTCTCCAACAGCAGCAGCGGTGTGCGCGGCAGCCAGCGCTTGATTTGTTCGCCGATGTGGATCAGCTCCGTGAAGGCCATGAACGAGATCGCGTAGACCAGGACCATCTCCGAGTCCATCAGGCATTCTCGCGATGGAATCGTGTCAATCGGCTGACCTTGCAGGTAACAGCCCGCACCCTCCTCGAAATGATCGGGCGCTTCACCGAAAAGATCCAGGACCCTTACCTGATGGTCGCGTTCGCGCAGAAAAGCCGCCAGAGTTGCTTGCTCCAGCGGCCAAAAGGGAATTCCCGATCCGAACAAATCGCCCTTTTGAGAAACCAGGCGGGGGTTGATAAGCGCGATCCGCACGGCTCAATCCAATACCGGGTATAGTTCGGTGCGCCGCCGCTCCGCGGACCAGTCGTTCGTATCGCGATTCCGGTACCAACGGGCGGCGCCGAAACCGATGTCCATGGCATCGAGCGTCCCGATATAGTTAAAGGCGCCTTGCCTGCCGATCGTTCTGAAATTGTCGAGGCCGTCCAAGTGATCGAGCGACTCTTGCAGAGGCCCTTGGAACCCGGGTCGGTACACCGGGTAGCTGCGGGGAAGCCGAATGACCTTCCACGCCTGGATCCGAGGGTGAAAGCCGAGTTTCTGCATGCCCTCGAGCGCGGCATTTTGGAGGGCTTCATCCGCCATGCGGGACAGCGGCCGCCGTTCATGGCTCATGAACTCACAGCAAATAATCCCTCCGTCGGGCGTCATGTCCGGGTCGAAGGCCGCCTGTTGACTGATGCGGTGAAAGGCAATGCCGGGATCGGCCACGAAGATCCAGGAATCCGGAAACAAGGAGGGTGAGGCCAGATGCGCAAACACCAAAATGAGATCGTTGAGGGGCAGGTGGTCGCGGATTCGATGGGCCAGCGCGGGTGGGAAGGCATTGCCGAAGAACTCCGGCAACTTGATGAGAGGCAGGGTGGAAAAGAGGAAGTCGCCCTTTTCCAACCTGATTTGCTCACGGCCGTTCCCATTGGTTTGGGAAAGCTGGATGGTTGTTACCCGGTTTTGATGGACCCCCAAATGTTGGACGGTTTGGCCAAGCAGAAAGCGGCCCCGGCGTTCTGTTTGTTCCCGTAGCGCTTGCCAAAGCCGATGGAGACCGCCGCGCGGGTAGAGGAAGCTTTTCGCCTCGAAGGCCGTCTTTTCCTCGCGGCCGAGCAGCCGCCGCGCGAGATCCGCGAGGGACGGCGTCTGCACCCGGCCACGGGAGAGCTTGGCGTCCAACAATCGCGGATCGCCCCACAACTTGCTCGCGATGGGTTGGAGCAGGTATTCGTAGAGTGGGCCGCCCAGCCTATTGCGCAGATCGCACTCGAAGGTTTGTGGCTCCTTTGCTTTACCCGGCCTGATGCGGGCGGCCAGGAAACCCATCCCCATGCGCAGCATGGCGATGGGACCGAAGGCGCGCAGCAAGGAGCCGGGCCCGGGAGGGTAGTCGAGGTAGCGGCCCGCGAGAAAGATGCGGCTGGTCTTGGGCCGGATCAGCCATTGGTCCCGCGGCAGGAGCGCGCGCACCCGCGCCAGCAGCTCCGGGTCCAGGGTAAACAATTTGTGCGGACCCAGATCATGCTTGCCGATGCCTTGCCAGTGGAGGGTTTGGGCCAGGCCTCCCGGTTGTTCTCGCGCCTCGATCAGCACGAAATCCATGCGGTCCATTTCGGCAAGGCCCAGGGCCAACGCCAATCCCGCGGGTCCGCCGCCCAAAATGTAAACCGTCAAGGCTTTCTCCTGGCCAGGGCCGTGGTCTGGCTCGCGTAATAGGAAATCGGCAGGGATTTTAGTCTCGCGGGCGTGAGCCTGTGCGCCAGGCGGCTCAGCGGCAGGCCGAGCTGAATTGCCATGGATTGCAGGTAGCCGAGCTCAAGGGTTTGCCAATAACGCTTGAACAAAAAGGGCTCGAAGCCGGCTTCGAGACAAAGCCGATGCAGGCTCCGGCGGGTGAAGTGATGTAAATGTACGGAAAGAATCCACCAAAAACGCTTGCCCGCGAGCTTGGCTTGCCAGGTGCCGATATCGGGGAAATTGATGAGCAACACGCCCCCGGGCTTCAGCAGCGGGCTCAGGCACTCCAAGGCCTTCTTGGGATAGGCAATGTGTTCCAACACATCCCAAAGGCAGAT
Source organism: Acanthopleuribacteraceae bacterium (assembly GCA_041940685.1). Taxonomy (GTDB): domain Bacteria; phylum Acidobacteriota; class Holophagae; order Acanthopleuribacterales; family Acanthopleuribacteraceae; genus JBGTRP01. Next base: position 8,142 of record JBGTRP010000167.1, on the reverse strand, counting down.
TAGGTCGAAGGATTCCTCCCCCAAATTGTGATCGTCCGCGGTTCCGTTGCGAATGTCCAGGCCCCGCTCCCGGCCGCGGGCGGTGAGGGCGGGGGATGGCTCCAACCCCACGGCCCGGTAGCTGTGCAATTGGGCCGCTTCCAGAAACGCGCCCCCCGCGCAGCCCACGTCCAGCACCTTCGCGCCCTTGGGGGGAAGATGGGTTTGCAGTTTTTTGAGCGCGCGGGAAAAGCCCCGTACCCGAAGCGCGTACTGGCTATCGTGATGCGATTCATCCGCCTCGCGATAACCTTGCAGGATGAGGGTCTCGGGGAATCGGGGGCTTTCGTAAATCAGGCCGCAGGCCGCGCAGCTCACAAGGTTCTGGGTGCCCCGAATGCCGTTGGCGGAACCGTAGAGCTGGACGGGATCCGCCACCCGGCGTTGGGGCCGCAAAAAGCTCCTCTGTCCCCTGGAGCCGCAAATCGGGCAGCTTACGGGCAAGCGCCGGGGTTGTGCCGGGGTCTCAGTCTTCTCCCGCGTGGATTCAGTCGCCTGGTTCATAGTTGGAAACCCCGGAGCGTTCGTTGTCGATTCCCTTTCTCGGGTGTTGTTGCAGTGGTTCCGTGGGCATCATGTGAAGGTCCTGATTGAGGAAGGTCAAGAGGAGGTGGAACCCGATCAGGATCGGCAGGGAGGCCACCATGACCGTGCCGCTGGTGGCCTGTACTCCCGCGAACAGGCTGCGGTAGAGATGGTAGGAACCGTAGGCCGCGCTGAAACCGAGACAGGCCGAACCGGCCAGCAGACAGATGGAGCCAATATTGAAATCGCGCAGAAAATAGTTATAGGCGATGCGCTTGAAGAAGTTGCGGACCAGTCGGATAGGAAAGCTGGCAAGCGAGTGGGAGACGCTCAGGCTTGAACGCGTTTCCGGGTAATGGGCGGGCATGGGCACATCCCGCGCCACCGCGCGGATCGCGTTCAGGCGGAAGAGCATGTCGGTTTCGAAAAAATAGCGGTCGGCAATCTTGTCGAGCGGCAGGCGTCGCAAGGCCCGTTCGTGGATGGCGGTAAAGCCGTTGGTGGGGTCCATCAGGTTCCAATAACCGCTGGTCAACTTGCTGATGAAGGAAAGCAGGGCATTGCCGATGAGCCGCACCTTGGGCATGGCCGACAATGCCTGTAGATCGTCAAAACGATTGCCCTTGGCGTAATCCGCGCGGCCTTCCAGGATCGGCGCGACCAACCTGGAAATTTGGGATGGTTTCATCTGGCCATCCGCGTCCAGCTTGACCAGGATATCCGCGCCATCGGCGAGCGCCTCCCGATAACCGGTTTTGGTGGCGGCCCCCACCCCCAGGTTCCGCTTATGGGTCAAGACGCGAATCCTTGGGTCATGGTGGTTTTCGCTCACGAGGCGGCCGCTTCCCTCGGGGCAGGCGTCATCAACCACATACACCCGGAACACCAAACCGTTTCGGTGGTCCAGAACCGCCCGCAACACCGCGCTTATCGTGCGCCGCGCGCGATAACAGGGAATGACGACCACGATGCGCGCGGCCGCCGCGCGCGCCTCCCTGTTGTACCCGTGTAAGTAGGAATCCATGGGGTCCATTTCCTCGGAAGCTTCAGGAGTGCGGCTCCCAGCATAACATCGAAACCCCCGTCAAAAAAGAACGGGGCTCGCCCCCGCGTTTCAATGCTTGGTTTTTCGTTGGTACAGCATGTAAGCCAGCCAGATGCACCATTGACCGCAGGCGTTGGCCGCGAGCGCGCCGGGTAACTGAAACCGCGGAATCCATAACAGGTTTAACCCTAAATTGACCGCCACGCCCAGTAGATCGAAGGCGAACACCCGGCCGTAATGGCCCGCCCGAATCGCCTGGTGGATTCGCGGCAGAAACAGGTAAAAGGGTAGGGCAAAAATGGCGCCCAAGAAATAGAGCGAGGCAGGAGGCGAGAGCCGGTAAACATAGGTCATGATCAGGTAGGCCAGGGCCAACCCCGTGGGGATGAGCAGTGCGGCGCCTTGAACGAGCAACCGTCGGTAGCGTGCGCGGCTTTCCTTGTTCAACCGGTAGAGGTTCTTTTGGAAGGGCGCGGTCAGATAATAGGCGCCGGTTTTGATATAGACCAGCAAGCTCAGAAAGATTTGGTAGAGACCCGTTTGCTCGCCGCCCAAGATGGCATGGATACAAAAGATATCGGTTTTGACCAGGAACACATGGGTAAGCGTAAGCAAAAGAAAGGGGAGGGCCGTGGCCAGCGGCTTCCAGTCCACGCGCCAGCCCTCCCGGCCCAATGGCGTCCGGCGAAAGCAGATCACCGCGAGCGCGCATCTCAACACCGCGGCCAGCGCGTAAAGCCGAATCAGGCCGGGCAGGTCCAACGCCTGGCTGCCGAACGCGAGCATGCCGAGGATGAGCACCGACCCCGAGGCCTCGATTAGGGTCCAGGTAAGAAATCGTTTGCGGAAATGGGCGAGCACCTCGAACGATTGGTGAAGCGCCCATCCCCCCAGCCAAAGCGCGATCCAGGGCAATTGTTCGGATTGGAATCCGCTCCAGATCGCGGCCAAAAGTACGGGCGGCAACACCAACGCGACGCGGGTGAGCAAATAGGTGCGCCAGAGCGGGCCGGTTTGCGCGGGTTTTAGGCTGAATTGCCGCAACAGATAGTCCTTGTTGCCCCAGGACAGGCATTGCAGCGCGATGTGGAGAAGCGCCTGCACCACGACGAAGGCGCCCCACAAGGCCACCGAACCCTCGCGAATAACCGCGTAGGCGATCAACATGCCGAAGAGCGGCGCCAGCACCACGCCCGTGGAAAATTTCAGCAAGAGGTTGAAGCGCTTTTTGATTTTGTGTTTCATGCCCGGTTGTTCCATGAGGTAGGGGTCGTCTTGTGCTGAACCGCCCGCCCGCAATAAGATACCCTATCCAGCCGCTATTTGCCCGGGGCTCGCGGGTTTTCCCGCCATGGCCCGCCCGCCGCCAGCCTCCGGGGTTCATGCTCAAACCTCTTGCTTGAAGCGATTTGGTCCACAACGCCTTGCCTCCTTGTTGCGCTTTTTGGTAAGGTCTGGCGGGGTTTTTCACATGGATTCCGCATGGCACATCATTTGGCGTCATAAAGGTTTTCCCGCTTTTGTAATTTTGGGAGTGGCCTTCATGGTGCGCATTATCTATCTCAACCTGTTCCCGCTCATGTATTGGCATGACGGCTACCACCGCCTTGCATACGCGGAGGACCTGGTGCAGAGCCTTTGGCTGCCCCTCTACCAGAGCGGTATCAGCTTGCTGTCCCCCTTTACGCGAGATCCCGGGAATTTCAGGATGATGACGGCGCTGCAGGCGGCCTGGGCCGCGGGAGCTGGCGCGTGGTTGTTTCGCCGTTTGGGCGGGCCTTGGGCGGGTTGGCTGGCCGGTTGTTTCCTCGCCTTTTGTCCCTTGTTCATTTTTGAATCGCTGGGCTTGTTCCAGGAACCCCTGTTTACCGCGCTGCTGCTTACGAGTGCATGTGGCCTCGTTCGCGGAACACGCGGCGGAATTTGGCTTGGCTTGGTTTTTCTGGCCCTGGCTTGTCTCACCCGCTACGAGGCCTGGCTGGCCGCGGCTCTGGTCTTGGCCTGGGTTTGGCTCGGCATGCCGGGCGCCGGTTACCGGCCGGTTCGGATCTTTGCTTTTCGGATCGCGGCCAGTGTCCTCATTCTTTTGGTTCCCTTGGCTTGGATAGGCTATTGGCGGGGTCTTTCTCCCCTGGGCTTGAGTAGCCTGAGCTTGGGTTTCGGTTGGGAGCGGATTGGACAGGGCCTGGCCATTTGGGGTCGGCACCAACTGCAATGGGCCGGACTTCCATTGATGGGCCTTGCCGCCTATGGGTTATTCGACTTTTTGCGGGATGCTTTGGGCGCGCTTCGCGGGGGAAATGGCGGGCCAGGTCTCCCGCGGCGATGGTCCGCTTGGATCTTGTCCGGCAAGGAGAAAATCATCAATGGCTGGATCGGTGTTTTTTTGCTGTACGCGGGTATGGTTTTTGCCATGCTGGCCATTGCCCGCCCTTTTCATCCCGTGGACAATGTGCGGGGCGCGCATGTGGCGATTCTCGTGGAAATGGCGCTGGGCATCCGAGGCTGGTTGCTCTGCCACATGGCGCTTGCCCGTTACATTCAAGGTAAACGCCTACCGCTACAGGGAAGAGCGGGTTGGCGGCGCCGCTGGGAAATAGGTCTCCTTTGGGTTTTGGCGTTGGTTGCCTTTATTCCGAGCCCGCGCTACATGTTGCGTTCGCTCCACCACGCCACAAACCATCCCATGGCCCGCCTGAGCGAAGAGGTTCACACCATGCGGGAGGCGCTGCATGCCCCTGTCCAAGGCGTGCTGGTTCTGGCGGAGGGATTTCCCTCCTGGCCCGATGCCGAGCCATCGGCCTGCATTGCGGTGACCGTGGGGCTTCGTCGCTCGCATGAGACCGTCTACTGCGATGCCGGAGTTCCCCAAGAGGCGTCCGAATCCTGGGGCTCCTTGAAACACTGGCTCCTCTCGGAAAGCATTACTCATGTCTTGAAGGTGGGGGGATGGGAGGCCTGGCGGCCCGTTCATCAGCTTTTGGACGGGGCGCTCTCAGGATCGGAGGCGCCCCGGCCCTCGTATTCGGCCGAATCCTTCGATCTCTACGAACTGAGCGCGCTGCCGCCCTGAGCCGAGTATCGCCCGCGCGCATCCTTCTGTAAAATAGAGTTCATACCGGGGACAGTGGTTGGCCAAGCCTGCGCCGGACAACCATCATTTGGAAAAAGACAAAAGAACGGAATGGGGAGAAACAACCATGATTCAATACGATTTGTTGGACAAAGCAGTAGAGACCATTTCCAAGCGTTGGCCCCAAACCAAACCGCGCGTGGGCGCTATATTGGGCTCGGGCTGGAGTGAGATTGTCGATGCCTTCGGCGCGGGGGAAACAATGGCCTACGAGGACATACCGGGCTTGGGCAAACCCGGTGTCGAGGGTCACTCGGGCCGCTTGGTGCGCGTAACCGCCAGCGGTTTGGAAACGCTTATCTTCCAAGGCAGACGTCATTATTACGAGGGCGAGGGTTGGACGCCGATCGCCTTGCCGGTTTATCTACTCAAAAAATTGGGAGTGAAGAACCTGGTGATTACCAATGCCGCGGGCGGTCTGCGTGCGGACCTGACCCCCGGAACCCTGATGCTGATCGAGGACCATATCAACCTCATGGGCGCCAATCCCTTGCTGGGTCCTCACCACCCCGTCTGGGGTCCCCGATTTCCGGATCAGACCCATGTCTACCATCCCGATTTGCGCTCCCTGGCCGCGCGTGCGGCCAAGGCGGTGGGCGAAACCCTCGCCGGCGGCGTTTACCTGGCTTTGTCAGGGCCTACCTACGAAACGCCGGCCGAAATCCGTACCTTTAGAGGCCTCGGCGCCGATGCCGTGGGTATGTCCACCGTGCCCGAGGCGCAACTCGCCAACGCGGCAGGTCTCAAGGTATTGGGGATTTCCTGTATCACCAACCTCGCCGCGGGTATCAGCGAGGCCGCGCTCTCCCATGAAGAGGTAACCGATACCACTCGGACGATCATGCCGCGCATGAAGCGCCTTTTTCTCCAAATATGGCGGGAGTTGAAGACCGCTCAAATGTAGCGAGCCGCAAGCCGGTTTAAACCCGCCCCCGCGGGGCACAGAGAGCCGTTCCGGGTGGAGACCGCCGGCCAGCGGGACGATTGACGGCGCTGGGCTCACAAACGAAATGGCGGGCGCCATGGAGCCCCATCATTTGAGTTTGCCCGAATACACAAAGCATTCTGCTATCTTATTTTAGACGGTGAGGATTCTAAAGATTTGCTGCTTATAGCCTGTGCGGTAATTCACAAAAATATCCAATAGTTAGATTTTTTGGTTTTCATGAAGCTTGAGTTGTGCTTATATGAAAGAAGCGTAACTGATAAATACAATTAGATTCCCGGTTTCGGTTTATTGCCGGGTTTGATTCAAACTAAAGAATCATAAATAACAAAACTTGGGGTTTCTCTAAGCCACGGGCTTTCTGTTTGCCCATGGCGATTTTCAATAGGCTTGTCCTTCTTTTTTTAACGCCGTAATTTGGAAATACCCTATGAGACCCAGTCGAAGCATTTGCTTTTTTAGAGCGTGGCGCCGCCGCGACGTGGTGTTGAGGCTGAAAACCCTTGGAAGCCGGTCTAAACCGAAGCGGGCAAGGCTCAGCGAGCGCGAGGCGATTGGGTTTGTGGGAGAGTTGATTCCCTATCGTCAATCCGCTCATGCGCGTGTGGCAGCCAGCCAGTTGGCGCGGGTGAGCGAACAGCCCGCCAGCCTCTCGTTCTCCCTGGAGACAAGAGCTTATCTATCATCGGGGTTGGGAGGTCCCGGTAAGGGCGGAAGCCTTCCCGGTTACCGCCGACTCCAAAATGATGAAGGAGAAAATCATGAAAAAAACCAAGCTACTTTTCATCGCTGTTGGATTGGCCGTTTTGATGAGCGGCCTCTACATAAGCGCCAATTGTTCCGCGACGGCCTACGGTTGCTCCGGAGTCAGTTGCAGCGTGACGCCGCCGGCCGGCGGCAGCACCCAATGCACGAGCACGGCCCGCACCGCAACCTGTATTGCCTATGATTCCACGGGCGCCCAATGCAAGTTTATTCGCTGTCAGTGCCCCACGGGCTCTCCGATCTACGTTGCGTGCTACGCGATGATACCCACCTGTTAGACCCCCCTGTCCAGCCGCCTCTCCCACGAGGCGGCGCGGCATGGACCATCATCTGGCCCGGTGTTTTCTGGTGAGAAGGGGGAGCGCCCTCGGTTTATCAGAGAGATCCGGAGCCAATGAAATTATGGAGGAAATTTAAATGAAAAATTGGAAACTACTCATCATGGCTTCTCTGCTGATGGCGCTTGCCAGTGGTTTGTATGTCAGCGCCAATTGTTCCGCCCAGGCGACCGCCTGTAACGTGAGCTGCAGCGTGACGGCGCCTCCCGGCGGCTCAACCCAGTGTCGCAGCAGCGCGACCATGGTCGTTTGCCGGGCATTCGATTCCAGCGGCGCCCAATGCAAGTACATCAAATGCAACTGCGCACCGCCGCCGGCTTTTCCCTGCATCGCGATGGTGCCCACCTGTTAACGCAAACCAACGGGGTCACGCCTCTCCTAGGAGGGGCGTGATTCCATCCGCGGTTCACGGTAAAAAACAAAATGGAAAGGTGGTTCCATGCTTCGAATATTGATGACGAGTGTTCTTATCACGGGAGTTGGCGGATGCTTATTCGCTCAGGAGGCCTTTCGGCTCCAAATCCAGCCTTTTGACTTTCAAGCGGATGGCGGCGAATCCTACATCTCGGGAATCGGACAGATCAGCAGCAACGGCAAGCATTTCTTTTTACGCGGCGCGGAGGAGCCCTTCATCCTTGAATTGGACGCCCACGCGCGGGTGGTGCGCAAGATCGGCGGTCCGGGCGACCATCCCTCCGAATTCGGCCAGGCCGGAGTCATGGCGCTCGCGGTCCGCGGCGAAGTAGTCTGGGGCATTGATTTGGAGCTCAAACGCGTGCGTCAATTCGTCGCGGGCGCGTATCAGAACAGCTTCCGCCTGGATTCCTTCAACATTTCCTATGCCGCGGGGCTCTCCAATATCTTCGCTTTTTCCGACGAGTACCTGGTGATCCCCGCCCACGCGAATACCAAACACCTCGCCGCGGTCTACCTGCATGACGGCACATTGATCCAGCATATCGGCGAGCCGATCGCCTTTCCAGAGCTCAGTGAACGCATCATCGGCATCAACAACACCCATTGGCTGGCCTTGGAGGACGGCTGGGTCAGCGTACACAAGTTTTTTCCGCTTGTGACCGTGTACGACGCGGGCTTTACCGCCATCGACCAATTTCCTGTCGAGAGCGCCATCATCAACGACATGGTAGACCGCACCACGGCTTACGATCCGGGCAACCAATACACCCTGCCCGCGCCGGTTTTTTCCGACGCCAAGCTGTTTCGCGGCGATCTGTTTCTCATGTGCCAGGGCTATCTCCACCAGGTCGATATGAATAGCCACAAACTCAAGACCCTGACCCGCTTCTACGAATCGCGCCTGCACCTGATGCCCATGGCGCGGCGGCGCCTG
>JBGTRP010000166.1:0-10944 GCA_041940685.1 Acanthopleuribacteraceae bacterium | reverse complement strand
TGGTGATGTAGCCCAGCAGCGCATCGCCGAGACGCGAACTGCCGCCCTGGTTCCGGCGCAGGTCTACGATCAAGCCCTTGTGCCCCACTGCTTGCATTTTCGTAAAGCTGTCCTTCAGGAAGATTTCAAACGCCGCGAGGTCGCGCATGCTCCGGAAGTCGATGTAAGCGATGTCTTCATCGAGGGTGGCGAAGCGGTAGGCGGGCGGGTCCTCCTCCCGTGCAACGGCCTTTTTCAATTGATCGGAAGTGACGCCCGCGAGCTCGTGTTTGGCAGCCTTCTCCCCCGTGCCTTTTTGGATTTCCAGCTCGAAAGGGGCGCGGATTTGCAGGAGATGGAACCAGTAGGCGATATCTCCCACCATCCGGGCCTTTCGGTAGGATTCGAGGCCGCCCAGCAAACCGATCGCTTCCCGGTAAATGGATTCGGAGCCGCGGCCATTGATGCTGATAATGCGGTCGCCCGGTTCAATCTGGGCCGCGTCATGGCTGCCTTCCCCAATCACAAAGGCTCCTTCCGTGTAAGTTTTGATGGGTAGGGGAAAAAGATCTTGGGCCGCGCCGAAGTCTTTCCAGACGGACTCCGGCGTCTGTATGCCCGTATGACCCTCCCCGATCCATGCGGTCAACCGTTTCAACTCGCGCAATAGAAGGAGCGTTCCCACCTGGTCCGGCAGTCCTTCGATGAGCGCCTCGGCCTCGCGCTGGAATTCCCCTTTGGCAACGCCGTGGTAGAGGTTGGGGTGAAGGTTTTCGAGGTTGCGAACCAGAAAATGGATGTCTTCCACGACCTCCGCTTTCGAAAATTTGACGGCATCCGATCCCGCTTTGGGGGCGTTCCAGCAGGCTGCCAGGAAAAGGAAAACCGTTCCGCTCGCCAAGCTCGTTATTTTCATTCGGCTACTCCCAATCTGTGTCGGTGTGTGAGCACTTACGTTGGGCGAGCCGTTTTAGTTGGGGCTTCCCGGAAATTGAATCCCGAATAAAGGACATCAAAGCCCGAGCATATGCCATTCCCAAGGCAAAGGTCGGCGTTGCGAATACCAGGTTTGAAAGGACGGGAAGCGTCCCCTGAGCTCGGAGCCGGAGTTATCTCGTCGGCGATGATTTGGTAACCAAGTCGAAAAGGTTATCCGAGTAGCTGTTCGGTTATTTCGTCAACTTAATACACGTCATGGACGGTGTTGTGGACATTGAACTTTCCCGTGGGCGTGATCAGACGCGGATGCTTGATCACTTTTTTCAGGGTGCGGGTGCGGTCATCCACCACCACGATGGCGGATGGTTGGTCCTTGCTGTTCCAAACCGAGAACCACACCTCGTCGCCATGTTTGTTGTACTCGGGATGCACCACGCGCTTGGGCCCCTCGCCCAGGTCCGCCCATTCGGCAATCGGCAAAACCTGAAAGCCTTCATCCGGGCGGTCGACGGAGAAAACCGCGGCGGACTGGCTGATGCCGGTATCCGGATTCAGCGGTGTATCGACCCACAGGTTCTTGGAGGAGGGATGCGATTTGACGAACAGGGAGCCGCCTCCCTGACCCTTGAGCACCCGCACGACCTTCCAGGCATTTTTTGGATGTCCCTCCGGGTCGGTGCCGATGAAGGTGATTTTTTCGTTGCCCAAGGCGCTGGTAACCCAAACCGGCCCATACTGGGGGTCGACCAGGTTGGCGCCCCTGCCGGGATGCGGGATCTTATCCACCGGAATCAGCGCCTCCATCCGCTGTTCCTTTGAATCCACCACGGCGATCATGTCGGACTTGTTCGCCGCGGTAAGGAACCAACGCTTGGAGGCGTCCCAGCCGCCGTCATGTAGGTAGCGGGCCGCATCGAGGGTGGTGATCCTCATATTCTGCATGTCGCGATAGTTGACCAGCATGATTTTGCCGGTTTCCTTGATATTCACAATGAATTCCGGATGCTGGTGGGAGGCCACGATCGCGGCCACGCGGGGTTCGGGATGGTATTCCTGCGTGTCCACGGTCATCCCCCGGGTGGAAACGATTTTCAGCGGCTCCAGCGTGCCGCCGTCCATCATGACGAACTGTGGCGGCCAGTAGGCGCCGGCGATGGCGTATTGATCCTCGAAGCCTTTGAATTTGGAGGTTTCCACGGATCGCGCTTCCAATCCGATCTTGGCCTCGGCAACTTTTTGCGGCGGGTCCATCCACAGGTCGATCAGATCGATTTTGGCGTCCCGGCCTATGGTATAGACGTAACGTCCGGAATGGGAAAGCCGGGAGATATGCACCGCGTAGCCGGTCTTGATGATGGTAACGATTTTTTTGGAATCGCCGTCAATGAGCGCAACCTCACCGGAATCGCGCAGGGTCACGGAAAATAGATTTTCGATATCCAGGTTGTTCAGCTTGCGAGTGGGCCTTTGGTCCACCGGCACCAGCACGCGCCAAAACTCTCGCATCTCGGCCATGCCGAATTCGGGGGGCGAGGGTGGTTCGTGTTGGAGGAAACGGGCCATGGCGTCGATCTCCTCGGCGGTCAACTCGCCGGAATCTCCCCAGTTGGGCATGCCGCCGGGCGAACCGTATTGGATCAAGGCCTTGAGGTAGGCGGTTCCTTTTTTGCGGGTAATTTCGGGGGTGAGCGGTTTGCCGGTGGCGCCTTTGCGCAGTACGCCATGACAACCGGCGCAACGTTCGAAGAACAGTTGGCGCGAGTGCTCGTACTCGGACCGGGTCAAGCTGGGCGCCTCGGGCGAGATAATCATCTCATCGGAGGAAAATGGCCTGGGCGTTCCCTGGTATTTCTGTAGGGCCTCGGGGGCTCCGGGGTGGCGTTCCACCTTGGCGAGATCCTTGCCCACATCGGCCCCCGCGCGAACCGCGGCAACCTCCGCGACGCTGACGGCGCCGCCCTGGTTCCCCCAACTATTGAGCACGTAATTCAGAATCGCTGCGACCGTGTCGTCATCCAGATGGAACTGGCCTGGCATGACCGTGTTGTATTCGATGCCGTTGACGATTATTTTTCCCGAAACCCCTTTCAGCACGGTTTCAATGGCCCGCTGCTTGTCTTCCAACAGGTAATCGGATTGAGCCAGGGGCGGGAAGGCGCCGGGCAAACCCTTGCCGTTGGGTTGATGACAAGCCGCGCAATTGGCCAGAAACGCCTGCTCCCCGTTGGGTAAGGAACCCTGTTGGGCCCCGGCCACCTCGGCTTGATGAACGCGCGGTTCATCCCCGTGGCCTTGCGGTGGCGGCAAAACCATCGCGGTGAGAAATCCGAGCAGGGTCAAAACGACCATGGGCCAGGCAATAATTCCGTACTGCTTCCAATTGGCCATTGCGAACCCTCCCTCTCCCCGAGTTATTTTCAAATGGCTCCGTTCGCCACCATTCTCGAATGCTGGGGAGAGGGTTCATTATGATCTGGATCATAATATGGGCGCATTGATCGCCGGCAATGGCGCATGTCCCGCAATCAAAGTCGGGACTCCCCGGTGCGGGCGGGGTGAGGGTAGGGAGGGGTCTTCCACCGGTTCGGGAAGCGGTCCGCTCCGGGCCGTGTTCATTTATGTGCCGCGGTGGGTATGGGCCGCGGCCGCGGCCTGCCTGGCGTTCCCTGGGAGATGCGGTAGATTTCGGCCGGATCGCACAGCCGGATGCGGCCCCGCGAGGAGGCGATGACGCCTAGTTTTTTCCAGCGGCTCAGCACCCGTATGGCGGTTTCCGTGCTGGTGCCCACGATGGCGGCGATCAATTTTTTGGTCATGCGCAATTCGGACAATCGTTGGTTGGGCCAGTCTGCCAGACCGGCCTCGCGGGGGAGGGCGCGGGTGAGGAGGAGCGTGGCAATGCGCCGCTCCACCGGTTCGAACAGAGAAGATTGCAAACTATAGATTTCACTTAAGCGCAGGTTCATGTCTGCCAGCATGGAGAAGAACACTTCCGGGATATGAGATACCGATTTTAAAAACCGCTGGCGGGTAAAGCGTAGCGCCACCACCGCGTCGACCGCAACGCCATCGGCAGGATAATGACTGCCGGATCTTGTCAGCGCCCTGCAACCCACCATATGCGGCGGTTCGGATAGGTGCAACACCACCTCGTGACCCGATGGGCTGACCCGGCAAACCTTGACCCTGCCGGCGCGCAAAAAATAGAAACTCTCGGCAGGATCTCCCTCCCGAAACAGCAAGTCGCCCGGTTCAAATCCCACGATTTCCGCATTCTGAAGCAGAACGCGCCGCTGATCCTGGTTGAGACTTGAAAAAAGCGGGAGGTCCGTCAGGTGATGCGAAAACTTGGGTACAACCTGGATGGCTTTCATTTTCGCTCCTTGCCGGGCCTCCCGGCCCATTCCTGGGGAGACGGGAACATGGTTGCCTATCAATGCATCGAGGCGGGCAAAATCCATTCCAGCGCTAGAGGCGGATCTGCTATGTTCGCGCTCGGGTTGCGGATATTAGATAAGCCTATTCTTATCAGTGAGTCGTAAGAATTTTTTCAATGATGAAACCCGTTTTTTTCGCTGCTGGCCGCCGGACGGGAAGCGCCATTTTTCACAGTTTGGGGAATAATTCTCGCCTATGGCCGCCAAACCAGCCGCATTTTTAGGTAGTAATTGCGCCCCCAATCCACATGCCTTTCCCCATGCGCCTGGCCGGAGGCGCGGAACAGGCTGTCCAAGGCGCGAATGTCAAACAGGTTTTTGCCTCCGGCTTGTATTTCGATGGCGCCATCCAAAAACGCGCGTTGCAGGCCCATGTCCAGAAGTTGAAAAGCCTCTTGCCGCACCTCCACGGCGCGAGCCCGTCCCGTGTTGGGATCATCCGCCAGCGCGAATCCGGGCCTCGCGCCCTGGTATTTGTAAAACAAATGAAATGAGGTCTGGCCTCCGGCCGTGCGCAGGGTAGTCCGAAAAACGCCATCGTAGCTACCGCTGAAGCCGGGGACGATAGCCTTGGGCGCCAGTTGGTTGGCGATTTCGGTACGCGACAGTTTGATGGATGCATTCCAACGCGGGCGCCCCAAAGAGACGCCGAGGCCGGCGCCCCGGGTCCGGTGTGAGGCCAGATTGATGTAATGGCGCTCCAGACGGTTGGGCGTCCCGGGCGTGGGCAGAAGGTCTCCCAGGGCGATCAGGTCATCGACTCGATTGTGGTAGAGATCCGCTTGGGCCGTGATTTTGGTATTTCCCATCAGGCGGTGGCGGGACTCCAGCGAAACCTGAAGGCGCTGGCCCCGTTCCGGTTCCAACTCGGGATTGCCGGCGATATGGTAGATGTAGGGTCCGGCCGCCATGGTGAAATCCAGATAAGTTTCCTTGAGGGAAGGGCCGCGGTAACCTCGGGCATAAGAGGCGCGCAGATCGAGATTTTTACGCGCATTGACCTTTATATGCAGGGCGGGGGTGAACAGGCCGCCAAAACTGCTGTTGCGGCTGTAACGGAAAGCGGGTTGAACATGAAATCGTGCCATGGGCGACCAGCGCAGATTGGTAAACAGGGCCTGATCGCGAGAGCGCTGATCATTGTGGAGCAAGCGGCCTCCCGTCCCTTTTTCACGGGATAACTCGATTCCCATTTGCAGGCTCACCTTGGGGAGAATGTCCTTGTGACTCAAGGCCACCCGGCCCAGCCAAAGTCCGAAGTCCGTGGCCGATTGGGCGGGGCCCTCCGGTCCGGCGGCCCCGGAAACCGCGTCGAAAACCGAAATCCGTTGGTCGCGATGGTAATTTGAAAAGGAGAGTTGGGCGTCCAGGTAAAGGTTCTCGCCCAGAAATCCTTTCGATGAGACATCATAGCCCGCGCGCCTGGTGCGGTAGGCAATATCTCGGGCGAGGCCCCCGGTGGCGGAGCCCGGGTCCCTTAGCTGCTCCTGAAAATAGCGGATCCCCTGTGAAAAACGGAGCGCGCGCCACTGAATGGTGTGGCGGAGGGAGAGTTGGTCCTGACGCCGCCGGGCCCAATCCAGCTCACGACCTTCTCCGTTTGAAAAACCATCGAACCGGCGTTCCAAGCCATCCATGCGGAATCCCTGGCGGTTTCCGCCCAGTTCGACTCCGCCTTGCAGCGTGCGTTCTCCCACCGAACGGTAGTAGGGTTCCAGGTAACCCTGAAATCCATCGGCTCGGGGGTCCCGTGAAATGAGATTGACCACGCCGGCCAGCGCATCGGTCCCGTGGTAAACAGAGGTGGGCCCCTCCACGATCTCCACCCTACCGACGCCGGCCAACGCGAGGTGGTCCAAATCGATGATGCCGTTCAACCGGCCAATGACGGGCACGCCGTCTTGCAGGATTTTCACATTCTCGCCCGAAATGCCTCCCATGCTGAGGCCGCTCCCGAAAACGGAGTGCTGGGTCAATTCAATGTTCAACTCGTGGCTCAGCAACTCGCGCAACGTTCCCGCGGCCTGCCCCTGAATGCGTTGTTGGTCGAGAACCCGAACCCTGTAGAGCGAATCCCGGGCCGTTTCCGGCGCCATTTGCGCGGTTACCACCAGTTTTTCGTGAATGGAGGCGGGGCTCTCCGGTTCCTGCCGCGCATTGGGCCGCTCCTGAGATAGACCATGGCCGCAGAGAGCCATTGCGAGCATTCCCAAGCAACGAGCGCGAGCTAGAAGCCTGGTGGGGAAAGCCTTTGCTTTCAAACCTGGTTGCGCCATCCTTTTCAAGCTTGGGCCACCCGCGCCTCGATCATGGGGAACAGCAGGTTGTTTTCCAAATGAATATGCAGGCGAATTTCCCGATCCAGTTCCTGAAGGCTCGCGTACAGATTGGCGAAGGTAAGGCAGGCGCCCTCGGGCAATTGGTGTCCATGGGTCAATTCGCGAATGCGCTCGAGAATCATGCCGGCGGCCTCATGCTCCATCCGCATCACGCGGATGGGTGGGCCTGGATCGGTCCGGCCAGGAATGGTCCGGCCAGGAATGGTCCGGCCAGGTATGGTCCCGCTACATGTCAGGGGCGCGTGTTTGGCTTCACCGAAGAGAAAACGCATCATGGGGAAGAGAACCAGTTCTTCCTTTTGCATATGGGGTTCGAGTTCGGAGATCAGTTGCTCCACCGCTGTTTCGAGATCCGCAAGGAATGGGAGACGGTCACCGTGGACCCGCGACACCTTGGCCATCATTTTTTTTAGCCCGGGAAAAACCGCCCGATGTCCCTTGTGGAAGCGGTCCAGGATGTAATCGATGAGCCGCCCGCCCTGATCCGGCGTCCAGGTCGGCAGGCCCGCCTTTTCTTGAATCTTTCGGTCCCGCAAAAGAACGGTGAACTCCCCTAACAGTCTCTCGGGATCGAGGCCATGGTCGGCGCATGCCTCGGCGAGACTGCGCTTGCCACCGCAGCAAAAGTCAAGCTCCAACTCGAATAGTTTGGGAATCAGAGCCGGGTGGTCCCCGGCAAGTTGAGCCAGGGTTTGATGGACGCTCAAGGGTTTCGGCGCATGCATGGCGATTTCCCTCCTCCTGATACCAAGGATTAGCCTAGACCTCGAAGGTTCGGCGCGAACATGACAGGGGTCATAGAGAGCCGCGGTTCTCCCGCGGACCGCTCCCCGCCCATGCTATCGAGGCGGATCATCGGTTTTGGCCGCATCAGTGGCGATCAGAGGATCTCCTTGGCCAATTCTATGATTTGCCCGTCGCGAGCGGTCTTGCGCAAGGGGTTCCGCCCCGGCGGCGACACCGTTAATTGCCCCCTTTCCTCCCAACCCTTGAGACGGGATCGTGAGACGCCCAATTCTCTGGCCAACAGCTTTTCCAGCCGAATCCGGAACGGGTGAGGCAATTCCAGACGAATGCGGACCCATCCCCCTTCCGCCTCATGACCCCGCTCTCTAGAACACTCGATTCGGTAGCTCGCCTCCTCGCCGTTGTGTTGAGGCGCCGCCCGGTCCAGCGCGATCTTGAAAACGAGGTTGGGGTCGTTGTTTTGAAGGCCTTCCAGCAAGCGCAGGGATACCTGGCCGCGTGGAACGCGTTCGAGAATTGGCCGGTTCCAGGTCTTATGGCAAACCGTGCATCGGTAGATCAGCCAGGCGTCGAGCCGCTTGCCGTTCGCGTTGACGCGGAACTTGTCGGTACAGAGAAACGCCCGCGCCCCGCGGCAACGGCCACAAAGTCGAGACAAATCGGGTGCGGAATCGGGCAGAATTCGCCAGAGCCAGGTCTCCCCGGCATGAATTTCGGAACGCGCCATGATGTCTTCCTCCAGGAGGAAGCGCGTGGGCGTGCTGAGAAGCCTGGCGGTGGCCGTGAATAGATTTGCAGAGCTATTCCGGAGCGGAAAGCCATGTGATCGCGGGGAGACCTCACGCGAGGAGACCAGACGATAACCGGTGTTCCAAGTTTCGCATGCGTGTCGCGCCGTGTTTCGGGCCAATTCCGGTGGCGGAAAAACACACCGCCCGGTCCCAGGCGCCACACGCACTTCAAATAGGGTCTCCGCGGCCGCGGAGACGGTTGGAAAAACCCGCCGCTACAGAATGGAAAAAGGGACGGCAGGAGTGCTGGTGTGCTGAGACCGGTTACAGACTTGGCAAAACAGAGGTTTCCTTTTTAAATTTCCAGAAAGAATTTAATAGGTTGTGGCTCCCCCTGTCAAGACAGAAAGTGGGGGCGTCAATGCCGGCGCGGGCCGGAGGTTCCAAGGCTTATACGTCCTCTTGGGAAATTTTCTTTTCCAGGTCGCCCTGGATTTTGTCAAACTCCTCGTCGGTGAGCTCGACAAAGTTATCGCCCTCTTGGCGCATGATGATGAATACCGGATCTTCGCCGTAATATTCCTGGAACTCTTCCTCGCTCATGTTTTCCATGTTTTCCACATCTTCCAGCAGGGCCATCATGGCGTATTGTTGCCCTTCCGCCTCAATGCGATCGATGATCACGAACTCCTCGAGCTCACCATCCTCGGACTCCAACTCGACGACCTCTACCATTTCTTCGCCCTCTTCGAGCTCCTCGGTGCGTTTATCCTCTTCCGACATGAATCGATCCTTTTCGGTGAGCGCGATGGTCGGCTCTCCTGAGTATTTTCCGGCCTTGAGAAGCTTAGTCCAATGGCCGGTCTTTTCACAACCAAAATTGTGGATCAGGGATCTCCGCTCACATTTCCCGGGTTTCCCGCCGGCGTTCGAGCAGCAGACGTAGGCCCGTTCCCGCCATCAATACCAGCAACACGAGACCCACCACTCCAAGCACGCGGTCCACACCTGCTATACCCGTCCATTGCAAATAGTGAATTTTGTACCAACCGTCGATGCGGCGTGTATCGCGCCCGTATTGGGAAAGCGACAAGCGGTCCCAATTCAAGCGGATGGTGACTCCCGTCGAGGTGGAGATCTCGGTTCCCGATATATTTTGAATCTCGCCGTAACGCGTCGGGTTTGCCAGGACCGCGTCTTCCACCAATTGTCGAACCATGTCAGGAGCGGGTGAGGGCATGGGCGTGCCGTCCAGTCGGCAGTGACGCCAGCCCCCCTCGGTTTTTACCAGCAGGTGGTCCCCGAGAATCGTGCGTAAGACCCGGTACTCCATCCAGTCGGAGCGGCCCGTGACCCGCGCCGCCTCATCGAGGGGATAAAGCTTGGGCGAGAGCGGGGCGTAGGCGTCGCCATAACCGGGTTTGATAAAGAAAATCATGCCGGTTACCGCCCAACCCAGGAGCGGCAAGATTAAAACGGCGCCTATCATGCGGTGGATTTTGCGCGGCTTCACGGGCTCTCCTTTCTGCTCTGAATCATCCGGTGGCGCTGCCCAGCACCACCGCCCGCTTCGCGCCCGTGACGCTGGGGATATTGCCGGGCATGCCGTGGCAATAGGCCCAAGCGAGCACGGCCATCAGTACGGCCTCCTTGGCGTCTGGATCGAGGCCGAAAGAGCCCGTGGTAAGGACTTCCAGGTAGGGGAGCTCCTCGGCCAACATGGACATCAGGCATGTGTTGTGCGCGCCTCCTCCGGAAACGATCAATTCGCGGACCCGGCAACGGGGGTCGAGGTCGCGAACCGCGGCCGAGACCGTGACCGCGCTGAGCCTGGTGGCCGTGGCGACCAGGTCCTCGTAGGGCGCGTCTCCGCGCCGATCCAGAAAGGTCTTGAGAAAGGCATCGCCAAATGCTTCGCGGCCCGTGGATTTGGGTGGTTTGCGGGAAAAGTAGTGATGTTGGAGACAAACTGCCAGCAGCTTTGGAATCACCTTACCGGACGCCGCGACCGCGCCTCCGCCGTCGTGGCCAGCCGGCGCGCGCGGATGGACTCGCATCAAGGCGTCGATCACCATGTTGGCGGGGCCGGTATCGAAAGCGATGACAGGGCCCTCGCCCTGGGGAAGGTAGCTGAGGTTGGCGATGCCGCCCAGGTTGAGGCATACGCGGGGCCGGTTCCCCTCGTGGAACAACAACTCATCTAAAAAGGGCGCCAGGGGCGCGCCTTCGCCGCCTTGGGCCATATCCGCGTGGCGGAAATCGGAGATGACCGGAATTCCTACTCGCGCCCGCACCCGGTGGGGGTCGCCCAATTGCAGGGTGCCCGACCGGAGGGGTTCGCCTGGTTCGAAAGGGCCCGGCTGATGCCAGCAGGTTGGGCCATGCAGGCCGATCGCGCGGATTTCCGAGGGGCGTCGCTGATTGTTTCGAAGGAATTTCTCCACGGCGCTGCCGATGATTTCGCCCAGCAAATGGTGCAGAGACACCAGCTCACCCATTTCCAGACCCCGCGCCGCGATGCCCTTTAAAAGCCGAGAGCGGATGGCCGCTTCCATGGGAATGCTATCAAAAACCACGCTTCCCAAGCTGAAGGGCGCGCCCAGTTCGACCAAGGCCAGGTCGATGCCGTCCAAGGATGTACCCGACATGACGCCTATATACCATTCATTCACGCCGGCAACCCTCAGCGATATTTCTCGCGCGAACCGGGTCGCGCATCCGCCCATCTTCTCCGAATTCCCCACTGGTTGCAACCAATTGATCCTTGCAATT
>JBGTRP010000165.1:0-10974 GCA_041940685.1 Acanthopleuribacteraceae bacterium | reverse complement strand
CACGAGCGAGGACTTCGGCGTGCAGGGCGAGTGGCCGAGCCATCCGGAGCTGATCGACTGGCTGAGCGTGGAGTTCCGCGAGTCCGGCTGGGACGTGAAGGGGATGCTGCGTCTGATCGTGACGAGCGCGACGTATCGCCAGTCGTCGGCGCATCGGCCCGAGATCGCCGAGGTGGACCCGGCCAACCGGCTGCTGGCCCGTGTCCACGACTACGCAGTCGCCAGGGCCGACGGGCGGGTCGTCGAGTCGGTGGCCGACGACTTGCGCGACCGGCTGCTGAACGTCTACAAGCGGCTGCCGATTGGGGATCCCACGACTGACGGCACGCTGGTCGGCCCGCTGCAGACCGACATCACCGGCTTCGCAGAGGTGACGCCCTACAAGGGCGGCTGGTGCGGTAATGAAATTCACCCCGGCGCCTTTCCCGAAAAGATCAACCGCCGCGCCCGGAGGTATACCCGCGCCTTCGGCGATCAACTTTTAAAAGAAGGTTACCGCGGCTACTTCGAGTTGGATTACCTGTTGGACGAGGACAGCGGCAAACTCTACCTGGGCGAGCTCAACCCCCGCATCACCGGGGCCAGTTCGATCACCAACCACGCGGTTTTCGCCCTGGCCGACATGCCGCTCTTCCTGTTTCACCTGCTGGAGTGGATGGACGTGGATTTCAAGCTCAACATGCGCGATATCAACCGCCGCTGGGCCGATCCGGAGAACCTCGACAGTTGGGGCCAGTTGGTGATCAAGCACTGCGAGGACTCCGTAGACCTGTTGACCGAGGCCCCGCGCACCGGTATTTGGAAGTTGCGCGGCAATGGCGATGTGGAGTACTCCCGTTATGACAGCCACCGCCGCGCGGTAGAAGATGAAAACGAGGCTTTTTTCCTGCGCATCAGCGGTCCCGGCGACTATCGCTACGAGGGCGCGGACCTGGGCATTTTGGTGACGCGCGGCCGGCTGATGACATCGGAATTTCAATTGACCGACCGCGCCCATGCCTGGATCGAGGGCATTCGCGGTCACTTCAAGGCCAAAGCCCTTGGCGCGAACGATGTGAGTACGCCCGAGGAAATCGGCGGTTTCAAGCTCATGTAGGCCCATCGCGGGTTTCACGGCCTGCCGTTTCCAGTCGGGTTATAATCCATTTCCCCGCCAAGGAGATCCTTGGTCGGAAGGGAGGGCGTTCCACGCATGGGCGCGGGGTCGATGACCATATCCAGTTTCCAAGAGCCGTTGCCCGGACCGGCATGGGCGCGCCACTGCCTGCAACACCTGCCCCGTTACCGCGGCTGGTACCAGCGGCATCGCCAACATGTTCCGGACCGCGCCACCTGCGAATCGGGCCTCAAGGGTCATATGCCCGAGCTATGGCCCATTTACCAACAACTGCTGGGCCTGTCGGGAGGCGGCGATCTCGAGGCCCGCTTCCTATGTCTTTTCAATCCGCCAGCTTATCTGGCAGGTTGCTCCCAAGCCGCCCATACCTGGGAATCGCCCGCGCTGATTCGCAACTACGACTACAGCCCCAAGCTTTTCGAGGGCGTCCTGGCGCACACCCATTGGCGGCGGCCCGTCATCGCTATGCTGGATTGCCTTTGGGGCGCATTGGACGGCATCAATGATGCGGGACTCGCCGTTTCCCTGGCCTTTGGCGGCGGCAAGACCCTGGGGCGCGGGTTCGGCATCCCGCTCATCCTGCGATACATTTTGGAAACCCGCGATACCACGGCCGAGGCCATTGAGGTTTTACACCGTATTCCCAGTCACATGGCCTACAATGTCACGCTCATCGACCGATCCGGTCAGGCCGCCACGGTTTTTTTGCATCCTCGCGCGGCGCCACAAATGTCCGCCACCGCCCTGGCGACCAATCACCAGCAGCGCGTGGAATGGGAAAGCTACGCGCGCCTGACCGCCACGCGCGAACGCGCCCTTTACCTGAGCAAGCGCCTGGCCGACCCCTTGGAAAACCTGAAATCCATGACCCGTCATTTTCTTGAACCGCCCCTCTACCGGCGGGGCTTCGATTCCGGTTTCGGTACGCTGTACACCGCCGTGTATCGGCCCCAATCCCGCGAGGCCCATTACCTCTGGCCCCAACTTAGCCTGAAACAATCCTTTGCCCACTTCAGGCAAGGCTCTTTCTCCGTCGGGCTGGACAATTAATTGCCGGAACCGAGCTTCTCATTTTCCGGCTGCTTAGGCGCGTTTCCTCCGGAGCCGGTTGCGCCGCCCTCTAAAGTTTGCAGGATTTGGTCCACGAACTGTTCCGAATAACCGGCCAGGAAGCACCAAATCAGTAATTTGGCGAAGTTCAAGACCCCGTCCGGACGGGATTGAAGGACGATTTTCAGGTTGAGCGCCTGGTCACCGACGACATCCGGATGGATAAAATGCGGGAAGAGATTGCTGCGGATGAGGCCGTCGCCATCATCGCTGGATAGAAGACCCGAAAGGAAAAGCAGGTAGGCGACCCCGGCCATGATGCCGCTGTAAAGGATGGGAATCAGGATGGCCTGCCAAAAAAAGATCTCGCGGTAGTTGGCCATGTTGCGAATGCGTTTGAGCAGGGCCAGGCTTCCACCCAGGCAACCGGTAAGGAAGGAAAACTCGAAGGAACCCAGACGGGTTTCGCTGAAATAGCTCAACAGAAAAAAGCTCATGAAGAGGCCGATCAGCGCCAGTTGTGCGTAAAACACCCACTTCAACAACTCCGCCCGCAAGGCAATATCGCTTTTGAAGGGTTGGGTTTCTTTCATGCTGGAGGTCCTTCAAGAACCATGTAGGCCAAGGCACTGGACCGAATTAGGGGAAGAATTGCCATGCCCAGGGGACTCGTTTTCTTTATACGCTTTGGCCGCGGTTTTGAAAAGCGAAAAACTGCAGAATAGCAATGAACAGGAAGACGATATCGCCTGAGTGTTTTAAGGTAACCCGGACTTGGGCTCTTCGCGAGGGGAGGAGAGCCGTTCCATAAAGCGCTGGTAGCGCTCGGGTTCGATGGGCACCCAGCGTTTCTTGCGCAGGCGGGTTTCCACCGCGTCGGTTTGAATGACGAAGCTGGTCACATGCCGGCCGCCCTGGTTGAATACATGGCAGCGGCCCTTGTCGGCCCAAAGGACGATGGTCTTGGTCTTTTGGTCCAGGTACACGCGTTCGCGGCGGGCGATGCGCAGGTCGGCCATGGCCTTGTCGATGGGGCGGCGGATCCGGCGGCGTTCCCCCGCGTGCTTGGTCTGGCGCTCGGCCACGCGCGTCGCTTTTTCCAGTTGTGAGGCCAGCTCGTGGAGAATATCCGCCACCCTGGATGCTGAGGCGTGACCGCGCTTGGCGCCGGATCCGGAGATGCCCTTCAGCTTTTTCAACGATACCGAGGCCCTGCGCCGCGCGGCCAACGCCCGGCCCAGAACGCCGGCCCTACTCTCTTCCAAGCTCCAGGGTTGAGGCAAGCCGCAAAGGGTATTGAGCGCCAGGGAGGGCAGTCCCGCGCCGTCACGAACCTCTACAACCTGGAAAGTGAGGGCCAGGCGGTCCGCCTGATCCAGACCGGGTCGGAAATAGCCCGCGATGACCTGGCCCAGGGGCGCATAGGTTTTAGAGGACTTGCCGAAGGGCGCCAATTGTTTGGCGCGCAAAACCTCGGCCGGGATCACACGCGCCAGCACTTTCGGTCTTTCCTCGAACAGCCGGTCCACGCGCTCATCCTTGAGGTCCAACAGGAATTGCGCCAATTCGCGCCAGACGGGCCGGCCCAGCTGGTCATAACCGCGGAACACTTCCAGGGGAGAACCGGGTGAGCCATGGGCGCAGTTGGATTGCTCGCAGTGGAAGCAGTACACGCGGCCGGGTTGGTAAACGGCATGCGCCGCTTCCATTTGGTCCAATTGGGGAATGAGCTGCTCCAGCAGCGGCGGATCGAAGCGCACCCCCTTGCCATCGGAGGACAGCACCATGCTGAGATCCAGAGGAAAGTCTCTTGCCTTCATTTCGCCACCGAAACGCTGCCGGTAACATTCGCGAATCATCGCGCTCAGGGTATGGGCAATCGCCCGTGAGCGTCTCGCCATGGCGGCTTCTTTTGTATCCTCACCGGGGCGTTGGCGCCTGGAATCGAGCATGCCGCACCTCCCCGGCCCATTCTAACCCGAGCGCCGTTGGGATAACAGGGTGGAATCCAGGCGCTCTGCGTCCCGAAACGTCCGGCAAAATGGGGGGCGATGTCCGCGGATTTCCAAATCCTAGTTTTTTCATTGAAATTCCGGGAACCCACGGGTCGGGGGAGCCTCAAAAAACCGTAAACACCACGTGATCCTGGGATTTTTTTCCGCGGACTGAAAAGGGCAAATCTACTTCAAGGCCCGCAATCTTTATCGTGAAAGTTGCTGGAAAAAAAGGGCGTTGGCATTATAATGGCCAGGTAGAGACTTCCAGCGAAAAATTCGGGGGGATGGATCACTGGAATGTCCGTTTGGCGCATGCTCCGACCATGGGGCATGGGTATTCGGCATTGCTGAAAACCGCCCCCGATCCGCGCTCGGAGAAGGCGTTGCGCTACGGATTCGTGATCGATAACCGCAAGTGTATTGGCTGTCATGCCTGTACCCTTGCCTGTAAATCAGAGCACCAGGTGCCGCTCGGCGTGAACCGCACCCATGTCAAGTACGTGGAGAAGGGGCGGTTCCCCAACAATGTGCGCAAATTTTCCGTGATGCGCTGCAATCACTGCGCGGATGCGCCCTGTGTGGACATCTGTCCCACCTCCGCGCTGTACGCCCGCGCGGACGGCATCGTGGATTTCGATAACGACCGCTGTATCGGTTGCAAGTCCTGCATGCAGGCCTGCCCCTACGACGCGCTCTACATCGATCCCGAAACGCACACCGCCGCCAAGTGCAATTACTGCACGCATCGGGTTGACAATGGGCTTGAGCCAGCCTGCGTCATCGTCTGTCCCGTGGAAGCGATCGTGTCCGGCGATCTGGACGATTCCGGCTCCAACATCGCCCGTCTCGTCGCAAACGAGGCGGTGCGTGCGCGCAAACCGGAAAAGGGTACGAGACCCAAGCTATTCTACGTGGAGGGCGACGAGTCGGTGCTCGACCCCTCTGCCAGTCCCCGGCGGAACGACTTTTTTTGGAGTGAGCAGGCCGCGGGCGTGGGCCATTTCGCCGCGGCCGGCTCGATGCCGATGGCGGGCGCCAACGCCTTTCAGGCAGAGAGCGAGATCAAGGGCGAGAGGGTTTACGATGCGCCGGGAAAAGGCGTACTTTGGGGTTGGGAGGTTCCGGCCTACATCTGGACCAAGGCGATCGCGGTTGGCGTTTGCTTGATCGCCTGGTGTTACCGCTGGTTGGGCGGCGCGCTTTCACCGGCCGAGGAGACGCGGGTATTGATCCTCAGCCTGGTCTTCCTGGGTTTGACCGGCGGCCTGTTGATCAAGGATCTGGATCGGCCCGACCGCTTTCTCTACGTGTTGCTGCGGCCCCATTGGCGTTCCTGGCTTGTGCGCGGGGCCTATATCATCACCGCGTTTGGAGCGATCACTGCCATGATGCTGGCGGCTCTGCTTTTGGATCGGCCCTTGCCGGTTCTGGCCGTTCCCGGCGTGGGGCTGGCGGTTTTGGGCGCGGTGTATACCGCCTTTCTGTTGGCCCAGGCAAAGGGACGGGACCTTTGGCAATCGCCCCTGTCGCCGCTGCATATGCTGGTCCACGCCTGCATGGCGGGCTCCATTGCTCTTGCGGCGTTGGCGCCCGGCTCCCGGGTCGCCATGCACTTGGTTTTAATCGTTGCGATCGCGCTGAATTTGGGCTTGACCGCGCTGGAGCATGGAACGCCGCATAGCACCGCGGATGCCGAACGCGCGGCGCGCCTGATGAGACGCGGCCCTCTCGGCCGATGGTTCCTGGCCGGGTTGCTTTTGGGCAACCTATTGCCGCTATTACTGCTATTGGCGCCTCTCGGGAGCGGGGCCCTGTTCGCCGCGGGTTCGCTCGCGCTCATGGGCGTATTTGCCCTGGAGTACGCGCGGATCACCGCTCCCCAGAGAATTCCGCTTAGCTGAAGGAGGTTGCGGCCCATGACGCGTTCCTGGATCGAAAGAGTTTCCGAGAGCCTGGGTCTGATTGCCAAAATCTCCCATCGCATGCAGAAAGGGGAGGCGTCCCCCCGGGTTGGTGAACCCGGCTTGCGCCGTTACCCGGACTCCTCGCAATGGGATGATTTTGTTGCCTACGACGCCAAGGCCTACCCGGAAAAGCGGGAAAGACGCTGTTCCCTCATCCCGACCACCTGCTTCAACTGTGAGTCCGCCTGTGGGCTTTTGGCCCATGTGGACCATCAAACCAATGAGGTTCTAAAGTTCGAGGGCAATCCGGATCACCCCGGATCGCGCGGCCGCAACTGCGCCAAGGGCCCGGCCACCATCAACCAGATCCAGGACCCGGAACGCATTCTCTATCCACTTAAACGCGAGGGCGAAAGGGGCGCTGGAGAGTGGCGGCGCATCGGTTGGGACCAAGCCCTGGATGAGATTGCCGCCAAGATCCGGAAATCCCTGCGCGCCGGACACAAGGACCGCGTGGTCTACCACGTGGGCCGGCCCGGCCACGAGGGCTACGCGGAGCGCGTGCTCAAGGTCTGGGGCGTGGACGGCCACAACTCCCATACCAATATCTGTTCCGCTGGCGCGCGCACCGGCTACTCGCTCTGGCATCAGTTCGACCGCCCCTCACCGGATCACGCCCATGCAAAGGTGATCCTGCTAGCCAGCTCGCACCTGGAAACCGGACATTATTTCAACCCCCATGCTCAACGCATCATGGAGGGCATGATGAAAGGCGCCAAGTTGATCGTGCTCGATCCGCGTCTTTCCAACACCGCCTCCATGGCCGATTACTGGCTCCCCACCTATCCCGGCTCGGAGACCGCGGTCTTTCTCGCGATCGCCAAAATGATTTTGGATGAAGAACGTTACGACCGGGCGTTTATGGAGGACTGGGTCAACTGGCGCCAGTACCTGAAGGCCCAATTCCCCGATGCGCCTTGTGATTTCGAGACCTTTATCGAGAAGCTGCGGCAGGAATACGCGATGTTTACCCCCGCTTTTGCCGCCGCCGAGGCGGGAATCGAGGAAGCCATGCTCGTCGAGGTGGCCCATGTCATCGCGGAAGCCGGCAGCCGTCTCTCCACCCATGTGTGGCGCGGCCCGGCCATCGGCAATCTCGGCGGATGGCAGGTTTCGCGGGCGCTGCACTTCCTCAACGTGCTGACGGGATCCGTGGGCACGCCCGGCGGCACCTCGCCCAGCGGCTGGAATAAGTTCAAACCGAGTCTCTTCCACGAGCCGCCGCCGCCGGATGCCTGGAACGAGCTGCATTTTCCACCCGAGTACACCCTGGCTCACTACGAGATGTGCGAGATACTGCCGCATCTGATCAAGCAGGGAAGGGGTTCCATGGATGTGTATTTCACCCGCGTGTTCAACCCCGTATGGACCTTCCCGGATGGGTTCTCCTGGATGGAAATGCTTTCCGACGAGGCCGCCGTGGGCATGCATGTCGCGCTCACGCCCACCTGGAATGAAACCGCCTTTTTTGCCGATTACGTGCTGCCCATGGGCCATGCCTCCGAGCGCCATGACCTCAATTCCTACGAAACCCACGCCGGCCTGTGGATCGCCTTTCGCCAGCCCGTGCTGCGGGAAAAGGCGCGCCGCGATGGCCGGGATGTCGGCGACACCCGCGAGATCAATCCCGGCGAGGTTTGGGAAGAAGACGAGTTTTGGATTGAGCTTTCCTGGCGCATCGACGAAAGCGGCGATATGGGCATCCGCGACAAGTTCCTGAGCCCCTACCGCCCCGGTGAGAAAATCAACATTGATGAATACTACCGCTACATTTTCGAACGCACCGAGGGCTTGCCCGAAAAGGCCGCGGCGCAAGGCTTGACGCCGCTGGAATACATGCGCCGCCACGGGGCATTCGCGGTGGAGTCCAAGGTGTATGAGAAACACAAACAAACCCTGAGTCCTACCGAAATGGAAGCTGCGGAAATCGGAGATGACGGCCTGATCCAAAAGTCCGGCAAAGCCATTGGCGTGCAAATTGGCGGACGGAGCTACAGGGGCTTTCCCACGCCCAGCCGCCGCCAGGAATTTTTCGCGCCCAGCATGGCGGAATTCGGCCACCCCGAGCAGGTGATTCCCCATTACAAGGTGAAATCCCATGTGCATCCCGATAACCTGGCCGCCGATGAGTTCATCCTCCTGCCCAACTTCCGCCTGCCCGTGCATATCCACTCCCGCTCCGCCAATTCCAAATGGCTCTCCGAGATCGCACATCGCAACCCCATTTGGATTCATACCGAGGACGCCGGTAAGCTGGGCGTGAAAACCGGCGATTTGTTGAAGGTCGCCACCGAGATCGGCTGGTTCGTGGACAAGGTCTGGGTGACCGAGGCGATCCGGCCCGGCGTGGTGGCCTGCTCCCATCATTTGGGGCGGTGGCGCCGCTCCGGCGATCAGGGCAACCGCTTCCTTACCAACACCGTGGCGATCACCAATCCGGGCAAGGGCCTGTGGAAAATGAGAACCGTCCGCGGGGTGGAGCCTTGGCGGTCAACCGATCCGGATAGCAAACGCATCTGGTGGCGCGATGGCGGCGTCCACCAAAACCTCATTCACGCGGTCCAGCCCGATCCCATCTCGGGCGCGCACTGCTGGCTGCAAAAAGTGCGTCTCAGCCTTCCGGGCCCGGATGAGGCCTATGGCGACGTATTCGTGGACACTAACCAATCGTTTGAGGTGTTCAAGCGATGGAACCAGTGGGCAAAGGACCGCGAAACCCACCCCGGCGGCCTGCGCCGTCCCTTGTGGATGAACCGTCCGCTCCGCCCGGCCGAGCACCGGTTTTACCTGTAGTCTCCAAGGGATCGCCGAGTTGCACTCGGCATTTTAAAAAGGAAAACGCCCTGAATGGGACGGCTTCCACCGCCCTCGCGTGGCGGTAAAGCAATCATGGCCGGGGGCCTCTGCCGCATCCCGGCAGTTGAGCTTGCAACTCCTTGCGATCCGCTTACCAGTGCGATTATGATGGGGTCATGAAATCGAGATTTCCTTTTCACTCCATTCGGAATCAAAATTCTATTCCTTTATTGGTTTTGGTTTTTTTCTCTCTTCTGATTCCCTGGTCATTCTCTCAGGAATCCCGAATTCGATTTGAGAGACTTTCCCTGGAGCAGGGGCTCTCCCAGGCGTCGATCATCTGCATGCTCCAGGATCGCAAGGGATTCATGTGGTTCGGAACCCGCGACGGACTCAATCGCTATGATGGGTACCGTTTTAAGACCTACCAAAACGATCCCGACGATCCCCATTCCCTTTCGGGCAATTTCATCACGGTCCTTCTGGAAGACAGCAGGGGATTCCTTTGGGTGGGAACCGATGAGGGTCTGAACCGATTTGACCCCGAGTGGGAACGCTTCTATCACTATTCCGCCGCGCCGGGGGAGCGCGACGCATTGAGCCACAACGAGGTGATTTCTCTTTTGGAGGATCAGCATGGCACGTTGTGGGTGGGAACGGCCAATGGCCTCAACTGGATCCGGTCTCTGGAAGAATTTTGCGATTTGTTCACGATCCCATGAATCCCAACAGTTTGCGGGGGAAGAAGGTGGGCGCCCTGCACGTGGACCGATCTGGCAGGTTCTGGGTAGGCGCCTTCGATGGAGGGCTCAACCTGTTCAATCCGAGCGATGGCAGTTTCTCCCGGCCCTTTCAGGGAGACGAGGGTGTGGTTGGGCTCAGCCATCCCTTTGTTTACAGCATTTACGAGGACAGTAGCGGCTCCCTGTGGGTGGCTACCCTGGGCGGCGGGCTCAACCGATTGGACCCGGGAGCGCGTGATTTCCGCCATTACCGCGCGGGCGGCGATCCCGCGACCAGCATTAGCCATGACAATGTCTACGCGGTGCTGGAAGACAGCATGGGCCAGATATGGGTGGGGACCAATGGCGGATTGGACAAGCTGGACCGTGAGAGCGGCCGGGTATCCGGCTATAAATTCAATCCCGGCGACACCTACAGTCTGAGTCATGAATCGGTGTACTGCCTGTTCGAGGATCGCTCGGGGGTTCTGTGGGTGGGCACCCTGGGTGGCCTCAACAAACATGTTCTCGACAGTGGCAAGTTCAGCCACTTCGCATACGATCCCACCACGCCCCGAGGGTTGAGCCACCATTGGATCCGCTCCATTTACGAGGACCGTGTAGGCGTTTTGTGGGTGGGGACGCATGACGGCGGGCTTAACAAGTTTGACCGGGCAACTCAGCGATTTGTCCATTACAAACACGACCCCAGCGATCCCTACAGCCTGAACCACAACCGGGTCTGGGCCATTTTCGAGGATAGCCGGGGCCGCTTGTGGACTGGGACAAGCCGTGGTTTGAACCGTTTCGATCGGGAAAACGAGCGTTTCATCCGGTTTCAGGAAGACCCCAAAGATCCCAACAGCCTGAGCGACAACGGGGTGCGCGCCATTACAGAGGACCATCTGGGCTACTTGTGGGTGGGCACCCGCGGCGGTCTCAATCGCTTTGATTCGGGAAACGAGGGTTTCATTCACTACCATAGCGATCCCGATCATCCAGATTCCCTCAGCCATGATTCCGTGCTGGCGGTCAAGGAAAGCAGCGACAAAGGATTATGGGTGGGCACCAGCGGCGGGCTGAACCGCATGGATCTCGCCAACGGCCGTTTCCGTCAATATCTCCACCGGGTGAACGACCCGGACAGCCTCAGCCACAACCGGGTGCGGGCGCTGTGTGCCGGCGCCGACGGCAGCCTGCGCCCAGCGGGCGTCGCTCACGCCGCCGCCTGGCTGGACGCCGGCAGCGGCGCGCTCGAGCTCAGCTTCGACCGCAAGCTCTTGGCCGGCGGCGAGCTCGGCGCTCCTTTCGAGCTGCGCGACTTGCGG
>JBGTRP010000164.1:0-10977 GCA_041940685.1 Acanthopleuribacteraceae bacterium | reverse complement strand
ACGTTTTCGCCGCCGGAAATGTACATGTCCTTGATGCGTCCGACCACGTGAAAAAAACCGCGCGCATCACGCCTCATGAGATCGCCCGTGTGAAAATAGCCGTCCCGGTAGACTTGCTTGAACAAATCATCCATCCGCCAGTAACCCGCGCACACATGGCGGCCAGCAAGGCAAAGCTCGCCAACCTCGCCATCCGGAACCGGCCGCCCCTCCGCATCCGCTAGGAGCGCCTCGGTGTGGGGCATGGGTAGACCCACGGAATCGGGATTCTGGTCAAGGTCTTCCTCGAACATGTAAAAGCAGTTGGGTCCCACTTCCGTCAAACCATACCCCTGGCGCAGCATGACGCCCCTGTTCCGGTAGCGGTCCATCAACCGGCGCGGGCAGGGCGCCCCACCGGATATGCAAAAACGCAAATGGCTCAGATCCGCCCGCTCGAAATTCGGGCTTTCAGCCATCGAGGCCAGCATTGTGGGAACCGCGAAAAATACCGTCACCCGCTCGCGTTCAAGCATGCGCAGCGTATGTTCCGGGTCGAGGGGGCCGGCCAGGATCAGGGTTCCCCCTATCCGGAGCAGGGGCAGGCAGGTGACGTTGTACCCGCCCGTATGGAAAAAGGGCGTTTGCACCACGGATATATCCTCGGGCCTCAAACCCCAGCCCGCATGGGTCTGCACCATATTCCACCACAACATCTCGGCGTGAAGGAGCACTCCCTTGGGAATGCCGGTGGAGCCCGAGGTAAACAGCATCAGCATGGGTTGATCGGGCCTGTACTCACGAGCCCGGTAATCCGTCCGATCGGGTAAAACATGGTCCTCCAGCCGGATGGGCTTCACCTGGCCGCCGAGGTCCCAATCCCCCCGGGTAAACAGGAAACGGGGTTCGGTCCGCGCGCAAAGTTCCTGGAGCTCCCCGGGAGCCAGCCTGAAATTGAGAGGCACGAACAGCGCTCCGATCCGGAGCGCCCCGAAAAACATGGTCAGATGCTCCAGGCAATTGTTGGCCAGCAACGCGATGCGGTCGCCCCGCACGGCGCCGGCGGTCTGGAGCCAATGAGCCCAGCGTGAGGCCCACCGGTCCAACGCCGCATAAGAGACCGTTCCCCTCCCCGTCTCGTCGACCACCGCCGGGCGATTGGGGTGGTGGGAGGCGTGCTGGGCGATGAAATCAACCCACACGGGAAACCTCCTCCATGAATGGAACCGCGAACTCTCCCACCAAATGGGGGTATTCCAGCAAGCTTGCATGCCCGCCCGGCACAATTTTCAAGGCGCTCCCCCTTGTTTGCCGTTGCATGGCTTGCATGGTAAAAGGCGGGGTCAGCAGATCTTCCTCCCCGGCCAGGTAAAGCGTGGGGACCCGGATGCGGGAGAGGTCGATGTGATGGGTCAATGCGCCGCCCAACAATCCCCGCACCGCGCGAGGGTCGAGTTGGGCGGCTCGCGCGCGGTAGTCATCGACAAACTCGGGGTTGGCCGACAACACGGAATCACTCCATATCCAGGGCGCGGCGATGTCGAAACGATGAAGGGCTCCCCCTACCTCATGGGCCTGAAGCCAACTGTTAATCTTCAGTCGCAGCAGGGGCGACACCCGGGCATAGCAATCGGCCGCGATCACGCCCAGCACCCGTTCGGGATGGCGTGCGGCGAAGGCCAGCGCCACGCAGCCGCCATTGCTGATCCCCAACAGGAAAGAGGGCGGCCAGTTGTTCCGGGAAAGCACCTCCTCCAGGTCATCGAGCAAGACGCCGAGGTCGTAAATTCCCGGCGGACAATCGCTTTCTCCCTGCCCTCTGCCGTCATAGCGCAAAACGCGGAAATCGGTCAGCGCGGGCATGGCCGGATCCCAACTGGCCCGCGAGGCGAAGAGTCCGTTGATCAGGACCAGGGGCTTCCCATGTTCCGGGCCGTCGATCCCACTGACAATATTCACCCCAACACCATGCCTCCATCCACGTTCAGCGTCGTTCCGGTAATGTAGCTGGCCTCATCGGATGCCAGGAAGGCGTAGGCCGCGGCCACCTCCTCCGGACGTCCCATGCGCTTCAAGGATGGTTTTCCCTCAATCATTTGAATGACTTTCTCCGGCATCTTCTCCACCATGGGCGTGAGGATGAAGCCGGGCGCCACCGCGTTGACCCGAATGCCGTATTTACCCAACTCCTTGGCGAGCGTTTTGGTCATTCCGATCAAACCGGCCTTGGCGGCCGAGTAATTCGCCTGTCCAAAATTGCCGTAATGGGCCACCACGGACGCCGCGTTGAGGATTACGCCCCGTTCTCGCGCTTTCATATGTCGCGCGGCGGCTTGACTGAGCCGAAAGACGGCGGTCAGGTTCACGGCGATGACCTGGTCCCAAGCTCCTTGTTCCATTTTCAGCAGGGTCGCGTCACGGGTGATGCCAGCGTTGTTTATCAGCACCTGAATGTCGCTCTCGCCCATGACGCGCTCACAATCCAAAATGCCCTGATCCGTGGCCACATCCGCGTGGATAAAGGCACTGCCGGGCAGCTCATCCAAAAGGGAATCGTCCCGATTCAAATCCACCAGCAGGAGCCTGGCTCCTTCTTCATGGAAGCGGCGTGCCGTGGCCCGCCCAATTCCCGAGGTTGCTCCCGTGATCATGACCGTCGCGCCTTCAAGTCCTTTCAAGATGGCCTCCAATGGCGTTGTAATTGGAAAAGAGCGGCTGGTCCCATCGCATGGCGACCGCGGACCAGGTATAGCCGATGCCGGCGCTTGCCAGAACCACGTGGTGCCCGGGCCGCAAGAGGCCGCGCATCTCGGCGACCCCCAGCGAAACCACCTGGTCCGGAGCGCCGAAATGGCCGAAATGGTCCAGGTAAACGCTCTGATCTTGGCCAAGACCGAGTTGGTCCAGAATCGCGTCATGGGCGGAACGTTTCATATGCAGCAACGCGAGATAATCGATGGGCCTGCCCGCGGCCGCTTTTTGGATCACCTGAACGAAATGGTTGATGGAGGTTTGCGAGAGCCTTTCCCGCATGCCTTCCAGATCGGTGACCTGCAAATAGGTTTGTTCGGCCACGATTCCATCACGGCTGGGGTGTTTGGTGCCTCCCGCCCTGAGCACCACATCCAAGCTAAACCGCCCATCGGTGATGACCGCCGATTCCAGGATCGGGTTCTTTTCGCCCCGCTCTACCAATAGCGCGGAGCCACCATCGCTGAGATTGTATAGAAAGCGCGCATCGGGGTCGCGGTAGTTGACCAGGTCGCCGGTGCGATGGCCGCCGCAGAGCAGCGCGCGGTTCAGGCTTTGATCGGAGCTCATCATCGACTTGACGAGCTTGAGCGCCACCACGTTGGTAGAACAGCGGGCGGCAATGTCAAAGGCCCAGGCCTTGCGCAATCCCAGACGCTCCTGGAGGTGAATCCCCGCTGACCACACCGCGTAGTCCTTGTACTCGGATCCGGTCCATAGCAGCAGATCGATGCTGTCCCGCTCCACATCGCGAAGGGCTTCCTCCGCGGCGAATTGCGCCATATCGCTCGTATGGATATGGGCGGGTGCGCGGCACTTGCGCACGATGCCCATTTTCTCACGCACCACCCACTCCGGCAGATTCGACCGGGCCGCGATGTCCCTGGCGCTTTCGTACTGGTCCGGCAGCCAAACGGCCGCCCGGCTTACCCCGATCATGGCAGGCCCTCCAGGAAAGCGCGGAGGCGCTGATGGACCTCGTTCGGTTTTTCCAAAAAGAACAGGTGGTCGCTCTCCTCGATGAACACCGCGGATGCACCGGGAATTTGGGCGGCCAGAACCGAGGAATTCTCGGGATGGACATAGCGGTCATCGGCGCCGCTCATGACCAATGCCGGACAGGCGATGTTGCCCAGCGGCAGGGTCTTCTGTAGAAATCGCTGAACCGCGCGGAATTGGAATAAGTTCTGTTGGAGATCGGAGAAATGGCGGCTACGCTGATGCAGGATATGCGCATAGATACTCGGGTTTCTGCGCGCCAATTCGGGATGAGTGGTCTTGGCGACGAGAATTTCGGCGCGTTCTTCCCGCGGCAAATCGTAGAGTTCGCGCAATTGGAGCTCGTCGTTGATGGGCAGGGGTTTGAAGTTCGGCCCGGGTCCCAGCGTACACATCAGCACCAGGGCCCTCACTCGATCCGGCGCGCGCAGGGCGATGGACTGTGCGATGAAGCCGCCCATGCTGATCCCCATCAGGCAAAACCGCCGCATGTTCAATTCATCGGCCAAGCGCAGGGCGTCATCGGCCAAATCATCGATTTCGTATGGCTTCGTGGCGGCTGGGGTGCGTCCCATGCCACGATTATCCGGCATGACGAAACGGGCCAAATCGCTCAAATCCCGAGCCATCCCTTCGAACAGCCAGTTGGAGCAGCCGAACCCCGAAAGGCATAACAGATCCAGTCCCTTGCCGACGACGTCATAATGGCCTGAAAAGCGCCGGGAACGGGAAACGTTTTCCGCCATGTCAGCGCCTCAGCAAGCCATGCAAAATGGTTTCCTGAGCCTTGCTGATCACTTCCTCTCCCGAATAACCGAAATGGTTGTCCACTCCGAAACTGGTCTCCACCAGGTAGTAGTTAAAGAAAAAACGAAAGGTCATCATGACCGCGAAAAAGGGATCGGCCTCGGGGTTGAGCCGTTTCTCCGCGACCAGTTGTTGGAACCTGTCTTTGTAGGCCGTTCGGAAGCGGGTCGCCATGTTTTTGTAAAAACGGTTGATATGCTCGCCCTGGAACTCGATCACATCGATATAGATCAGCATAATGTAGGCGCGGTTTTCCGTGACCACCGCGCGGATGGCCTCGGCGAGTTGGGGAATATCCTCGGGAAAGGCTGCCTTGGCGGCCAACTGATTCAAGGGAAGTTCCGGATCCGAAAGAATTTCCCAATATTGGTCGATGAGCGTGGTGAAAATATCGAGTTTGCTGGAGAAGTGATGGTAGACGCGGCCGATGGATATGCCCGCCCGATGCGCGATGTCCTTGAGCGAGGTGCCGCGATAGCCCGCCTCGGAAAAGCACGCCAGCCCGGCGTCCAGGGTGAGCTGCTTGGATCTTTGTGATTTCAGGGCCTGTTTCATAATAAAAACCGAATGATTGACCTGTTTTTTAGAATTATGCCGGTTGCGCCACGCTTGTCAAGTGCATAGAGGGGTCCTCACACGCCATTCAAGGCTTGATCGGGCGCCCCATCGGAACCAGCCTATTCACCGCCGAGAAGGCCCGGTAGTCTGGGTCCGCGGGGAGCGGCCCCGCTTGGAGAAAAGCATACGCCTGTCCCCTCGCCCAGCGGCAGGCGGCCGGCTTCAAAAGGCATAGGAAGTGCTCACCGAATAGGTGGCTGGATCGCCGAAAAAGGAGAGCGTCGAACCCCCGGGTGGGCCGAGGGTGGGAAAGTTGTAACCGCCGACCTTGTATACCTCGTCGGTAATATTTTTTCCCTGAAGGTTGAAGGTCAGACGGCCGTCCAGAATGGTCCACAGAACGCCGATATTCAACAGGGTTGCGCTTTCCGGATCCAATAAGGGGATCGGATCCTCAAAAATTTGGTAGGCGCCGCGGTAACCCAGGTTGAAGTTGGCGGTGAAAAGCCCCGTTTCCCCGGTCCTTCGCGAGTAGCTCATGCCCAAGTTCCCGGTCCAGTCCGGCGTATGGGGAATGTCTTTGAATTCCGAGAGATCGGTGGGGTTTCCCATGGCGTCAAAACCGGGGAAGGAGACAAACTTGGCATCGGTATAGCCCAATGACAGATTTAGTGTGTAATGGCGGTTTGGCTGGGCCATCAACTCCAGCTCCGCGCCGGTCATTTCGGAATTGCCCGCGTTTCGGAGCAAAGACTGGAAGCTGTCGTCCACACCGTCTCCATCAGAGTCGATGCCGAATTGGGTGGTGACCTGCATGTCCTGATAATCGGAAAAGAAGGCCGCTCCATTCAACACCACGCCGGGCCGCAGGGTGGATTTGAAACCCCATTCGAAGGTGTCCACGATTTCGGAATCATAGCCTTCCATGGTTTCCGGGGCTTCCGCGGCGTTGCCGCGCATGTCGAAACCACCGCTCTTAAAACCTCGGTTGTAGCTGAGATAGGTCATAAATTGGCCGTTGGCCTTGAACTGGATGCCGAGCCGGGGGGTGAACTCGGAGAAATCGCGTTGGTTGGTATAGTCCGTAACCGCGCCCAGGGAAACGGCCGCGCTGTTGCCGAAAGTCGGACTGCCCAGGCCGAGAAAATTCTCCCGGAGCACCGTGACTTCTTTATCGTCGCGGGTATAACGGCCGCCCAGGTTCAAGGTCCATCGATCCCGCAACTCCCAGGAAAGGTCGGCGTAGGCGGCATAACTTTCGGTCAGCACCTGACCGGCCTGAAGGATGGTAAAGCCGCCCGCGATCTCGGATAAAACCACATCAAAGGCGCCGCTCGCATCGCCGTCAAAGTAGTAAACGCCGGCCACGCCACTGAGGCGGTCGCTGCCAAAAACCGCCTGAAACTCCTGGCTCAGTTGTTCATCACGATAAAAAGCGGGCACGTCGAAATAGGGACGCTCCAGGCCATCGAAATCGATCGGAGTGTCCGTGTCCCCCTCCCGATAGGCCGTAATGGATTTCACCGAAAAAGAATCGCCGGCATGCCATTGCATCATCAAGGATTGTCCGCTCATGTCCACGTTTTGCCTGTGGCCGATTCCTGCGCGCGTGTCGTAGATGTCTCCCAGCACCTGAGCGCTATTGGGATCGTTGGGATCTTCGGGCGTGAGACGATGGCCCTGTTTCGTGTTGGAGTCGTCCCGCAACTCATCAGCCAGCAGCTTCAGGTAGAAGCGGTCGTTCGGCCGGTATTCCAGGCTCGCCCTTCCGGCCAAGATGTCCTTGTGGTAATTGTCTTCGCCCGAGGATAGGTAGTCGCCGAAGCCATCCCTTTTCAACATGGCAAGCGCACCGCCCACGATCACTTTGCCCGAGCCAACCGGGACGTGGCCGCCAAGTACCGCGTCGGTTTGTGAATAATCGCCCAAATTCAGCCTGATGTGACCCTCGGGTTCCGCGGAATAGGATTTGGTCACGTATTTCAATGCGCCGCCGATGGTATTGCGGCCGTAAAGCGTGCCCTGGGGTCCCCGCAGGATTTCCACCCTTTCAATATCGTAAACATCCAGCATGGCGCCCTGTGGACGGGCAATGTACACATCGTCGATATAGACGCCCACGCCCGGTTCAAACCCCCAAAGCGGATCCGCTTGGCCAATGCCCCGAATGTAGGCCGTGAGCGTGTTGTTGGTGGCCCTGCTCGGGACAAGGGTGACATTGGGAACCCGCAGTTGCAGCTCATCGATGCTTTCCACGCCGGATTCCTCCAATGCGGCTGCCTGAAAGGCGCTCACTGCCAAGGGCACCTCCTGGATGCTTTGCTCACG
Organism: Acanthopleuribacteraceae bacterium; assembly: GCA_041940685.1. Classification (GTDB taxonomy): domain Bacteria; phylum Acidobacteriota; class Holophagae; order Acanthopleuribacterales; family Acanthopleuribacteraceae; genus JBGTRP01. The sequence continues at coordinate 3,555 of JBGTRP010000164.1, read as the reverse complement.
CCTTTGGGCCGTGACCACCATTTCCTCCGTGTAGGTTTCTTCCTCGGGTTTTTCCACGGCTTCCTCCGTTTGGGAGAGTGCGGAGATGGGCCCAAAGACGAAAGCGAGGGCTAACAATTGGAAAAGGCTGATGCGGTGATCCTGTGTCACGGGAACCTCCTGGTCATGGTAATTCGGCTTGATGGGCGGGCTATTGGCCGCGGTTTTTTGTAGACCGGAGTTGGAGCCCGGGATATAGAAAGGCACTCCCTTGACCGAAGCCGGGCTTTTCCGTTGATGTCTGCCAATTAAACCGGGTTCGATATTTCATCTTGCAACCAATAAAAAACCAAACGTTCGTTTTGTTTTATAGCAGCGGAAGCGAGGCGTCAAGTTTTTTTTGCATGAGACATTCAAATTTCTCAGCGGATGCATCCCAAAGAACGCCAAAACTGAACCAGTTGAACCGCCGGCCAAGCCCATCCGACGATTGGAATTTGGAACCGTGGCAGATAATTCCGCTTAAGCTCAAACCATTTAATAAGGAACCCTTCAAAAAGTTTTTCCACCAACGCCTCTTCACCTGAAATCCACTGACCGCCAAGCGGCTTCAGAGAACGGACCCCCAAAAAAACGGGAAACATCGCCCAGCTCTCCCCTTCGTTCCATGGCGCAAGCACAGGAAACAGCCAATTCCATGGCGGACCACCTTCCTTTTCCGCTGGCATGGACGCCAGCCAGCCGCTATGATTTCTTGGCCATAGAGAAGTTTGACCCGGGGTTAGGAGCCCGAGGCTGAAGGGTAGCGATGATGAGCAAACCGGAAATCCAACAGGTGAAGGCCTACTTGCTAGACCTGCAAGCCCGCATCTGCGATGCGTTGACCGAGGCCAGCGGAGACCCGCCTTTTTTGGAGGAAAGCTGGCAAAGGCCGGCCGGGGGCGGAGGCCTCAGCCGCGTTTTGAGCGACGGCGCGGTTTTGGAACGCGCAGGCGTCAATTTCAGCCATGTTTCGGGCGCGGATCTGCCCGCCTCCTCCACGGCCAAACGACCCGAACTCGCCGGCAGGAGCTTCCAGGCCTTGGGCGTTTCCCTGGTCATTCATCCGCGTAATCCGTTTGCGCCCACCAGCCATGCCAATGTTCGCTTTTTTATCGCCACGCGACCGGACGCGGCGCCGGTTTGGTGGTTCGGCGGCGGTTTTGACCTTACCCCTTATTACCCCTTCCGCGAGGATGTGCTGCATTGGCATCGCACCGCGCGGGACGCGTGCGCCCCATTCGGCGACAACTATTATCAGAGGTTCAAGGATTGGTGCGACCGCTACTTTTACCTCAAGCATCGCGGGGAAACGCGCGGCGTGGGCGGCTTGTTTTTCGACGATCTGCAGGAAGGCGGCTTCGAACACTGTTTCGCTTTTACCCGAAGCGTGGGCGATCATTTCATCAAGGGGTACACGCCCATCCTGCACAAACGCAAGGACACGCCCTACAGCGATCGCGAGCGCGACTTCCAGCTCTACCGCAGGGGTCGCTACGTGGAGTTCAACCTTCTGTTCGATCGCGGCACCCTGTTCGGCATCCAGACCGAGGGCCGCACCGAATCTATACTGATGTCGCTGCCGCCGTTGGTCAAATGGCGCTACAACTGGTCGCCCCAACCCGGAACCCGGGAAGCCGAGCTATACGAACACTACCTCAAACCCGTGGACTGGCTGGGTTAACGCAAAATGGGCCCGGCCTATTGCCGAGCCCATCAGAAGGATGTTCGAATGGTCGAGGTCTACACCATCTCCATGGCGTTAAAGAAGTAACGGGTCTCAAAATCCGCGGTTTCGGTTGCGTCGGAGCCATGGGTGGCGTTGCGCTCGATGTTGGTGCCGAAGCGTTTGCGCAAGGTCCCCTCGTCCGCCTGGGCGGGATTGGTGGCGCCCATCAGGTCACGCCAGGCCTTAATGGCGCCCTCTTTTTCAAGGATCATCGCCACGATGGGTCCCTCGGTCATAAAACGGACCAAATCACCGAAAAAGGGGCGCTCCCTGTGGACATGGTAGAAGCCGCCGGCCTGCTCCTCGTTCAACTTCATCAGCTTCATGGCCGCGATACGGAAACCGTTTTCCTGGATTGCCGAGAGAATGGCGCCGGCCTTTCCGGCGGCCACGGCATCGGGTTTGATAATGGCAAAAGTACGTTCCAGGCTCATGTTCTTGTTTCTCCTAAAATTTGAAATCTATGGGCCGCAATGTAGAGGTGAAGCGACGATGCGGCCGATGAGCCGTGAGATCGGCTCCATGACGCCCTCCACCCAAGCGCCGGTATGGGTCTCGCCTTAACCGGCGAGCGCCTCTTTCATTTTGGAGCCCATTTCCGCGGGGCTCTCGACCACGTGAATGCCGCATTCGCGCATGATCGACATCTTCTCGGCCGCGGTGCCCTTGCCCCCGGCAATGATGGCGCCCGCGTGGCCCATGCGCTTCCCCTTGGGCGCGGTTTGTCCGGCGATAAAGCCCACCACCGGTTTATTCATGTTGTCCTTCACCCAAAGGGCCGCGCTATCCTCGGCGGTGCCGCCTATTTCACCAATCATGATGACGCCATCGGTTTCCGGGTCTTCATTGAAAAGTTTCATCATATCGGTGAAATTGGAGCCGATCACCGGATCGCCGCCGATCCCCACGCAGGTGGATTGGCCGATCCCTGCCGCGGTCAATTGGCCCACGGCCTCGTAGGTGAGCGTGCCCGAACGGGAGACCACGCCCACGCGGCCCGGCTGGTGAATATGACCGGGCATAATGCCGATTTTGGTCTGGCCCGGGGTGATAATGCCGGGGCAGTTGGGACCGATCAGGCGCACGCCCTTGCGTTTCACGAAATCATAGGCCTGCACCATATCCAGGGTGGGGATGCCCTCGGTAATACAGACGATTAGCGGAACGCCCGCATCGGCCGCTTCCATGATGGCGTCCGAGGCAAAGGGCGGGGGGACGAAGATCAAGGAAACGTTGGCGCCGGTTTTGTCCACCGCGCCCTGCACCGTATCGTAGACGGGAACCTGGCCATCCACGGCGGTTTGTCCGCCCTTACCCGGCGTAACGCCCGCCACGACTTTCGTACCGTAGGCCAGGCATTGTTGGGCGTGAAAGGTGCCCTGGCTGCCGGTAATTCCCTGCACCAGAATTTTCGAATTTTGATCCACCAAAATGCTCATGGGTTAGCCTCCCTTCACGACTTCGGCAACTTTTCGGGCCGCGGCGGCGAGGCCCTGAACCGGGATTAGGCCCAGCCCGGATTCATCCAGCAACCTCAGACCCTCATCGGCGTTGGTGCCTTCCAAACGGACGACCACGGGAACCTGAACGCCCAGGTTCTTGGCGGCGTTGATGACGCCACGCGCGATCATATCGCAACGGACGATGCCGCCGAATATATTGATCAGCACGGACTTGACATTGGGATCGGAAAGAATCAGACGAAAGGCCGCCTCCACCCTTTCCTGAGTGGCGCCGCCGCCGACATCGAGAAAATTTGCGGGCTCGGCGCCGGCCAGCTTGATGATGTCCATGGTGGCCATGGCAAG
>JBGTRP010000163.1:0-10985 GCA_041940685.1 Acanthopleuribacteraceae bacterium | reverse complement strand
GAAGGCTGCTTTTTTTTCAAGCGCTTTCGGAGGGAGACGAACTGGGCGTTTTCGGTCTGGAGCGGTTGATGGAAAACATGGCCTCCGAACCGTTTGAGACCCCGCCTACCGATCCGTCACGAAGGCTGGCACTGGCCTCTGAAAGGCTGGAACAGCTTCTTGAGAAGCGGCGCGCCACCATGGCCCAGGATTGGTATAGCGACCGAGGCGGCGCTTTTTTCCGGGGGTTGGCGCCGCTCCTGTTTTTGCTCGGTCTATTCTCCAACTATCTCGGCCCAAGCCCTAGGGTCAATCTACTGCTCAACCCCTTCATGGCGCTTTTGGGTTGGAACCTGGCTATTTATCTCCTCCTTCTCGCCCTGCTGACGGTGAAAAGACAGCCGCGGCGCGGGAAAGACAATCCGCCCTTCCAGCGGGTAGGATTGGCGCTTCAAACGCTCTTCTCCAAGCTATCCTGGACCGTTTTCGGCCATAAGAGCCCGGCGATGGAGGTTCTTTTTCAGGCCAAAATCGCCTTTCTTCGACTCTGGCACCGCGAGTCCTCGGGCGTGGCGGGCCGCCGCTTCTCGGGTTGGCTCCACACCCTGGCCATGATGCTGGTTTTGGGGGTCATCGCTGGGTTGTACTTGCGCGGACTCGTCCAAAGTTACCAATTTGATTGGAGCTCGACCTTTATTCAGGACCCCGATACGCTTCGCGGCCTCTTGGGATTCTTGTTCGGACCCGCCCTTCTGCTGGGAAAGCCGCTCTTTCCCGCGGGCCTACCGGAAATTGCGGGCAACGCTGGCGCCGCCTGGATTCACCTGTTTGCCTGGACCGCATTTCTCTATATAGTCGTCCCACGTTCCCTTTTGGCGCTTTACAATTTCAGGCGCGCCAGGGGTCTCTCCCGGCAATTGCCACTGAGCCAAAACCATCCCTTTTTCCTCAAGTTGGCGGCCCTATTCCAGAACGCGCCCGCCGATTTGATCCTGCAGAGCTATAGCTATTCACTGACGGGAGAGGTCAAAGAGCGGATTTACCGAGCGGCTCAAAAACTATGGGGTTCCAAGCTTCGGCCCCTGGATCTCGGCTCCCTCGCCTGGGGCGTCATGCGGGCCGAGATTCCCAAACGCGAGGGGGCCGCTCCCATCCATATCTTGTGCTTTAATGGTTTGCAGACCCCCGAGGAGGAGGTTTACGGTCCCCTGATGGCGGATCTCTTACCGCGACTGCGTCAAATCCCACAAAAGCCGAGGCTATTGGTGATCGTGGACCATGGATCGGTTGAGGAGTCCAACAAGCAGAGCCGCCAAGAGGCCTGGCGCGAGCTTTTTCAAAAACAGGGGTTGAACCGGTTTGCATGGCTGGATCTGAGCCAGGATCTTGGCTCGGATCAGGCGCAAAAGGCCTTTGCCGAGGGCGTTTGGAGTGAGGAGCCATGACCCAAAAAAAACGGGTCGTCATGAGCCTGATATCCCATACCAACGTGGGGAAGACCACGCTAACCCGCACCCTGCTCAAGAGGGAGGTGGGAGAGGTGCGCGACGAGGCTCATGTCACCGAGGAAAGCCAAGCCTATGTTCTTCTGGAAAGTGATGAGAGCGAGCTGATCCTTTGGGACACCCCCGGTTTTGGCTATGTGGGCAATATCCTCAAACGCATACGCCAGGAGGGCGGCGCGCTCGGCTGGATCATGCATGAAGTCGTCGACCGCATATTCAACCGTCCGCTCTACAGCTCCCTGGAAGCGACACGCAACGTGCGCGAACAGGCCGATGTGGTTCTATACCTGGTCAATGTACAGGAAAAACCCGAGGATGCAGGCTATGTCGACCTGGAACTTCAGTTACTGGAAACCATCGGCAAACCCGTAATCATGTTGTTCAATCAAGTCCGAGAGCAACAACTGGCCAAGGGCCTCTCTCTGCGGCAAATTCGGGACCATTGGAAGGCCCACTTCTCCTCTTTCAAATGCCTAAAGGAGGTATTGCTTCTAGACGCCTTTCACCGCACCTGGCACCAGGAGCTTCATCTCATCGATACGGTCATGGCTTATTTAGATCCATCGCGGCGCGAAGTTTTACAAGCCTTGCGGACCCAATTCCTACGCGACCAGAACACGCTTTTCTCGGAATGCTCCCGCTTCGCGGCAAGAACCTGGTGGTTCGCCGCTCACCAAGAAGGAAAGGATCGGCCGGATGCCGATCCCAAAAAGATATTCGTGGCCATGGTGTCCGAGCTGCAACACTTGCTGGACGACTATCTGGAGATCCTGGCGGATCGCCACCGCATCGAGGCGGAAGGAAGAGCCCGCTTCAAGGCGGACATCCAACAGGTCACGGGGTTGGTGGGCTCGAGGATGCATGAAAAAAAATCCGGTCTCCTGGCAGGCGCCCTTACCTCCGCCGGCACCGGCCTCGCCGCCGATATCATGTCCGGCGGGCTTACCTTCGGGGGCGGCGCCCTACTGGGCTTTCTCGGTGGGTATTTCAGCGGCGTTTCCTATGCCAAAATCCTCAACATGACACTGCGCAAGAAGAAAGTCGCATGGAACAAGGATACGCTCGTTCAGCTCTACCAATTGCTGCTGAGCTACTACCTCTTGGCCGCTCTTCATGGCAGGGGCAAGGGCAAGCTCAACCTCCAGGAACCAGCCGATTACATTTCCCACACCGTGGAGGGCTGCTGGCCCGCACTTCTGCCCCGTTTGGAATCCCTGATCGAGGCCATCCCGGAAATGGGCGGCACGGAGCCCTCGGAGGATTACACACGGCGGTTCAGACTGCTTTTTGAGGATTCGGTAAAACAGGTGCTGAACGTCTTATTTTCCATATCCCCGGATGCCCCGGCCCGAAGCCTGAATTCAAAAAATTGAACCGGGCTCTTCTGAAAAATGAATCGCGCTTCATTTTCACCCGGTCGGCAAACCGTCTACCGGCTGCAGCTTCACAACCGGGCGGTGAAAGAACCCATGAAAAAAATCACCAATTACAAAAAAAAGCCAACCAAACCTGACTGCCATGCGTAATCTATTGCGTAAGTTGGTGGAATTCCTTGAAAAAGAAAAGTTTGGAAAAACAAGCCAACCCTTCGGAGCGACCTCTCCGAACCGGCTTCTCGCCACCAACACAGGAAAGTTTTAAGGATCTGCTTAGCGATTAAAAATAACGAGCCCGGCAAGAATGGCATGAAATTGGCATAATATCCGGGCAACTGAAGTTATTCAGGAATACCTATGGCAACCTATAGAGACCTCCGCACATTTACTTCCTCCCAAAGCAACCCTTCATTTGTAACCTACCCCAAAACACCATCCTTTTTTCCCCACTTTAGGGTCTCGACATTAGGTTTGCCATAGGTACCTTTTTGCTTTTCCGTTCCGTTTGAAACCGTCCCTCGGTTTTGGAAACTTGACCTCTCAGGCCCTGTTCTTTTTTCGCTGATTGTCCTTGACTGGAGGGCGATCGTTTTTTGGCCATGGGAGCCGTAAAACCAAGTCTCCGTACTGGGTTACACCGCTATACAGATCACAGACCCGGACCATTTAGATCTTGGCCGGCCCCTATCGGCCCATGGCGCCAGAATCTTTGTCTTAGTGCGGTATTTTGCAACCCCGGCGGCAGGTTCCAGAGCCTAAAAGCAAGCTGGACAGGGTATTCCCGCTTGATTACCTGGCCAACCGGAGCGGGTTCATCCTATGCTGTGCCGGCAAAATTGCAGCGCGATCTACCTGCATCTGGGGCCCTGCCTGCTGGAATGCCGGCAGCCCGTTTTTCGTTTTCGCTAAACCGGCGGGACAAAGTTCGGTTAGGAATCCCATGCCAAAGCGACACGGCGCCTCCACCAATGAGGACATTGCGGACTGATTCGGGGAAAGCACGGGTCCATGACTGGCAAGAATCGGAAAATGGGCCACCGACAAACCGAATCAGGGTCGAAAACAGAGTGCGCGCGCCATGGTAATTTACCCTGGAATCTGTAAAAATAGCGCCGCTACCCTTACAACGCGCGCCCACGCCGGCGCCGATCCCTTGATTAGGAAATCTCCATGGCCTCATCATTGCCGGACTCCGGCAACAAAAAAAGCGTGCTGGTGCTGTCCACGGGCGGAACCCTGGGCATGCGGCCCACTGGCAGCGGCCCTCTCGTTCCGGATAAGGTGCTGCAGGATTTGCTGACCTGGATTCCCGAGTTGCAAAATTACGCGGAAATCGAGGTCGAGATTTTAGCCGATATCGATTCTTCGCTTTTGGCCCCGCCGCTTTGGCTAACCCTCGCGCGGCGCATTGAAGCGGCCCAGCTTTGCCACACGTACTCGGGCATCGTCCTGCTTCATGGCACCGACACCCTTGCCTTTACGGCCTCGATGCTTTCCTTCCTACTGCCCGCGCTCCGCTTTCCCGTTGTGCTGACCGGGGGACAGCGTCCCCTCGCGGTAACGAGAACCGACGCCCGCAACAATATTCTCGGCGCGGTGGAAACCGCCCTTGAAGGGCCTGTCGAGGTCATGGCCTATTTTCACCACAACGCCTTTCGCGGCAATCGCTGCTCCAAAATCGCCATTGGCGATTTCGAGGGTTTTGGCAGTCCCAACTTCCCTCCCCTTGGACGAGCCGGAATTTCCTGGGAATGGAACCGCCAGTTGTTCTGGCCGTTGACCCGCCGGCCTACGATCTGGCCCAGCCTCCCCGAGGAATTGCCCTCTCCTCCGCTGGTCATTCCCTGGATACCAGGATTGAAGATCGAAAGCCTTGCCCCCGCGTTGGAAAACCAATGGGCGCTGGTTTTGGAAGTGTTCGGTACGGGCAACATGCCGGTAGACGCGCATCTTCGCGACCATCTGGAGGCGTTTACGCGAGGGGGCGGTTTGGTGATGGTGAAGAGTCAGGTCCCCAAGGGAGCGACGCAACTGGACGCCTACCAGCCGGGACGCGCCTTGCTGGAAATGGGCGTCACCTCGGGCGCGGATATGACCCGTGAGGCTTTGGTCACCAAGCTCATGGCCCTCAAGGCGATGGGTCTCAAGGGCGACAAGCTGAAAAATCTCATGGCAAAAAGCATCGCGGGCGAGCTTAGCGACGGGACCTGAGTCCTTCTCCATCCCCAACATGCGGCCCCGACCAAACCCACACCAGGCGTTATGGATTACAGACAAGGATTCGCGCCTCGAAATTATTTGGCCGTCATCGCCTCGTAAGCCTCGATGATCGATCGGGTTTTCTCTCTCGCCGTTTCTTCGTATTCCTTTCCCATATGAGCGAACTTATCCGGATGGTAACGGCGCAATAACCTTCGGTACGCCCTTTTGATTTCTTGAGGGGAGGCGTTTTTCGCGACGCCCAGCACCTTGTGCGGCTGCCTGCCGCCAAAGCTTTCGGCGGAGGCCCCTTCTCCGCGAGCCGCTCGGAAGGCCTGCTTGAAGAAATCTTTGAACAGCTTGGAGCGATCAAAAATCCAGAAACCAAATCCAACCAACAACAGATCATCCAATCTTCCCAAAAGGGGAACGAGGTCGGGCAGGAGATCCAACGGCCATATAAAATAGACCGCCAACAACAACCAGAATATCCAACGATAGGCTGGCGGGGTAACGAGGTAAACTCGTGTAATCGTGTTAATGAATCTGATGAAAACGCGCATGTTTACCCGGTCCGGATGGGGATGGCGTCAGGACTTGCCTAGAAATTCAACTTTGAGCCGTATAGCCATCCATGTCTTCCAAAACCTTTCCCAGCGCGCCCATCAGGGGATGGTAGCAATCCCAGGTCCACTGAAAGGCCTTCTGCCTCTCCTCTGGTTTCATGCCTTCCATGGCCATGGCGAATATCTTGTACTCACCCGAAAATTTATCTTCATCATCGGTACGCGTGAGGATATTGGCGGCCCAGGGCCTTGCAAACCCCTCGCGCAAGCGGGATAGGTTCCTGCTGCGAATCGCTTGACGAATCAACTGAAGCGTGGTCGTCCGGGCCAGCTCGTATTCAGCCTTATCCATGAATCACCTCTGCATTTTGACCGATACCCTATTTTATTTCAAGTTTCTTGACCCGGCAAGCTCCTATAACGCGCATTGGCTTGAAAAATAAAGGGCTCTAGCTGAAATTCATTCTCATTTCAAATGAGACTTTCTCAAGAATCCCTAGTTGTACCGACTCCCTGGCAATCGGAAAATTTGGAAATGGGCCTTCACAAATGCCTGAGGACAGGCCCGAAGGCGGGACAGGGGAAAACGGCGCGGCCCCTCATTCCTTCGAGTCCGCGGCGGAAGACTCCATGGGCGCGGGGTTGTTTCTCTTCACCAGCAGAGGCAGGCACAGGTAAATTGGAATCAGCCAAAGCAGGATTTTGAGAAGCCCATGGGCCGAAAACCTGTTGGCTAAGAGCCCAAAGCTCAACCCCGCACAAAGGTTGCCCGCGTCGAACCCGAAAAATACAAAAGCGAACACCCGTCCTCGGTAACCGGCGCGCGAACGGGCCGCGGTCCACGACAAACAAAAAATGTAGAGCATTTCAAAGCCCAAACCATAACAGGTTCCCGTCAAAACCACCCAGTATGCAAAACCAAGATCGGCATGGGGCAGGATCGTCACCAACAGGGAAGTCAAGCTCATTAAGAGCAATGCCAATCCAAAAGCATGGTGATCGGCCTGGCGCTCCAGCCATTGCACCAATCCAAGCCGAAACAGGATTCCGCCGGCAACATAACCGAAAAAAAACAGAGACTCCACGGGAATCGAGCCCCGTTGAAACAATAGGGGGAGATAGCGACTGTAGTAGATGTGAAATAGGATCGAGATCCAAAGCGCGAGCATGAGTGGAAAAAAGCGGAGATAGGTTCCCTTTGGAGGCCGCCGCTCCAATCTTTCCTCCAAGGGTTCCTTTTGCTCCGCCGCGGGGATCAGGCAAACGGTGAGCAAACCCAGAACCATAAGGCCCAGAAAGGTTGCCAGCGCGGCCTCCCCTCCCCAACGGGCAAAAACCAGACCCGAGACAACCGGACCCGAGGCCACCCCTAAAAAATCCGCCATACCGATTTGAGCAAAACCGCGCATCTGCCGCGCGGGCGGCAGGCGCGCGGAGATCAGGGTCACCACGCTCACCCCATAGACGCCCAATGCCAGTCCCTGCAACCCTTGCCCCAAAATCCAAATTGTCGGCCGATCCTGAAAATAGAATGGAAACGCCAAACCGGAGAGCGCCACCGCGGCGATGAGCGGAACCTTAGGCTGGCCGCGCCAACGTCCCGCCAAGAACCGACCACAGATCGTACCCCCCGCAAAGACGAGCACCAATTGGCTGATGAAGGTTTGGGAGCGTTCCAAAGGCAGTGACGCCGAAACCATACGGCTCAAAAGAGGCGCCAGGCCGGTGGACGTGGTCCAAAATAGAAAATCCGTGGCCATGACCGGCAGAAACCAGGTCTTTCGGAAGGCTCCCCGCGCGCCGACCTCCTCACGCCGTTCGGTGCGCGAAGCGGTCATCGCCGGCCTCTATGGCTCACGAGTCACGCCGATGGCAGGCTCGGCACAAACTGTCCAAATAGGTGCCCACACTGCTGGGTTCGCGACGGCATTCGATACACAACCCAGGCGGGCAAAGCAGTTCCTTTAGTCCGGCGCTGCCGCCAATCCTCTGGTAGGCCGCGTACTGGCGTTCATCGAGTTGGATGGCCACGACCCGCCGTCCGGGCGGCTTGGACGGAGCGGACCCCCGCTTGGACAACGCGCCCGCGGTCAAGGATTGGTTGTGGTGAGTTTCGGTTTCGATTTTTTCTTCTTTGGTCAAAACCCGTCTCTCCCCTGCCCCGAGCTCCTATGAAGGGTCCATTGTTTTCAGGGAGTTCGCCTTGGCGAGGATCGCCTCACGGTATTGCTGCATCAAATCATCATCGCTGAGAACCCGACGAACGCCCTGCCGTCGCTTGAATACGTATAAAACTCCCAAAAAACCCAGTAGAATCACAACCGCTGGGCTTGCCCAGGTGGCCCATCCCAGGCCATCATTCTCCGGTACGGTGAAGATTACGCGCATTTCCCGCTCGCCGATTTCCAGGCTCTTGAGCTCATCCATGATCGCCGACTCGGTTTTTCCGGCCGTAATGGCGTCCCGGATGATTTCCTGAATATAGATGGCCATGCCGCTTTCGTGATAGGCCACGGGTATCCCGTTGTTGCAGCATGGCGCCGACACGGAGGAGGCGAGCTTGAGAAACAGTTTGCGTTGCTCGGGACTGAAGGCCTCCGGCATGGTCAATTGCTGCGCCAGCAAGGGCAGGCTGCCCAACAGCAGCCAAAAAAGGGATCGCATGCTTCACCTCTCAAAGCCATATTATAGCCTCAATCCTGTCATTTTAACCCCAATTCCATTTGCCGGTGGCCAATGCGTCGCCAATTTGGTTAGACTAGGACCTGCCCGTAAGCGAAGGTGTTTGAGACCACGAAGATCACGAACTGTATGAAGAAGGAAGGAATGACTCCTTCTGTGTTTTCTTCGCGCCCTTCCTGGTGATAATCCATTTTTTAAACGGGCGCTGGATTCGGTTCTATCAAGTGCGGCGGAGGGAACGAATGCGACTAAAGATCAGCGGCGCCGGTTGGCGGTTGAGAACCGGGTTCGGACCGGGCATCCTCCTGTGCCTGGTCGCCCTATGCCCGAAAATGCTTGCGGCCCAATCCTCCGGCCACGGCCATGTGCGTCCGCCTATTCCCCCGCGGGAGGAGATCGCCAAGCTCCCCCCGGGAGGCGGATCGGACTGGAACCGGCTGATTTTTGAACAGAGCCCCTACCTCCTCCAACACGCGGCCAATCCCGTGGACTGGTTTCCCTGGGGAGAGGAAGCCTTCGCCAAGGCCGAGAAGGAGGACAAGCCGATCTTCCTCTCCATCGGCTATGCGACCTGCCACTGGTGTCATGTCATGGAGCGGGAGTCTTTCGAGGACGAAGAGGTTGCGAAGCTGCTCAACGAAAACTTCGTTTGCGTAAAGGTGGACCGTGAGGAACGACCCGATATTGACGATGTCTACATGACCGTTTGCCAGGCGCTTACCGGGCGGGGCGGCTGGCCGCTGACCGCGTTGTTGACCCACGAGGGTAAGCCTTTTTTTGCCGGGACCTATTTCCCCAAGGTCGACAAATTCGGCAAACCCGGCATGATGACCCTGCTTCCCCAGGTCATCGATGCCTGGAAAAACCATCGCGATCAACTGTTGGGCGATGCGGACCGCATCTCCTCCAAGCTGAAAGAAATGACGAAGCACCAGGCTGGAGAAGGGCTGGACGCGACAGTTTTGGATAGCGCCTTCCAACACCTCGAATCCACCTTCGATGGCGAGCGGGGCGGCTTTGGAGCGGCGCCCAAATTCCCCACCTCCCACCGCATCCTTTTTCTGCTGCGCTACTGGAAGAGAAGCGGGAACGCAAAGGCGTTGGAAATGGCCGAACAGACCCTCGCCAGCATTCGGCGGGGAGGCATATTTGACCAGATCGGCTTGGGCGTACACCGCTATGCCGTCGACGCCGGGTGGCTGATTCCCCATTTTGAAAAAATGCTCTACGACCAGGCCTTACTGGCCGTGGCCTACACGGAAACCTTCCAGGCTACCGGCAACCCGTTTTACGCGCGTTGCGCCCAAGAAATTTTAAGCTATGTTCGGCGAGATCTCACCCATCCTCGGGGCGGCTATTACTCGGCGGAGGATGCCGACAGCGAGGGCGAAGAGGGCAAATTCTACCTTTGGACAGAGGCGGAAATCTTTCAAGCGCTGGGACCCGAGGAAGGCGCCTTCATCAAGCGGGTGTTCGAGCTGACCAAGCTCGGTAACTTTCCCGACGAAGCCAGCGGACGGCCCAATGGCGCCAATATCCTCCATATGAAGCGACCAATCGCGGAGTTGGCTGAACGCGAGAATATGAAGCCCGAAGCCTTCCAAAAAAGGCTGGAAAAGGCCCGAAAAAACCTGTTCGAGCTCCGCGAACGTCGCGTTCACCCATTCAAAGACGACAAGATCCTTACCGATTGGAACGGCCTTGCCATTGCCGCCTTCGCGCGTGCCGGCCGGGTGCTGGGCAGGGACGATCTGGTAGCGGACGCGCGCGCCGCGGCGGATTTCGTCTTAGAAAAACTGCGCGCGGAAGATGGACGGCCGCTCAAGCGTTACCGATCTGGAGAAGCGGGCCTACCCGCCCATTTGGACGATTACGCCTTCCTGGCCTGGGGCCTGCTGGAGCTTTATGAATCGACCTTCGAAAGCCGCTACCTCAAAACCGCGCAGAACCTGACCGATCTCATGATCCGCTACTTTTGGGACGAGGCTGAGGGCGGCTTCTTTCTCACGGCCAATGACGGCGAGGCGCTCATCCTGCGGGGCAAAACCGTGTATGACGGCGCTCTGCCCTCGGGCAATTCGGTCGCCGTCCAAAACTTGCTGAAATTGGGCCGTATCACCGCCTGGGAGGAATATGACCTGATGGCTGAAAAGGCCATCGCCCTTTTCAGCGAGCAGGTAAAACGGGCGCCCGCCTCCTTCACTCAATTTCTATGCGCGGTTGACTTCCGCGAGGGCCCAAGCTTCGAGATTGTGCTCGCGGGGGATAAAAACGCGAAGGATTTTAAGGAGATGGCCGCCGCTCTCCACCGCCGCTTTCTACCCAACAAAGTATTGTTGTGGCGGCCGGAAAAAGAAGCGCTTGAAATGGTCAAAATATCGCCTTACCTGGAGCATCAGAAAAGCCTGAACGGCAAGGCAACCGCCTATGTTTGTCGGAACTTCACCTGCCAAAAGCCCACCACCGACCTAAAGACCATGCTGGCCGCTTTGGAGGGAAAGCCAAACCCTTGAGGAAGCGGGGTCAGGGCTGCGAGGCAAAGCAAGCATCGTTGGTGAAATAAATGAAATGCATCATGGATGCGCCGGGCCATGCGGGCAACATCGCATCGAATTGGCAGCGCGAATCGCAGTTCAAGGTCCCGATAAAACAAATGCGCTGGGATTGGAAGTCGTCCA
>JBGTRP010000162.1:0-11027 GCA_041940685.1 Acanthopleuribacteraceae bacterium | reverse complement strand
CCCAGTCGCGAGGCAAGTAGCGAGCCCAGTCGCGAGCCAAGTAGCGAGCCCAGTCGCGAGCCAAGTCGCGAGCCGATTCATCAATTTCCGCTTCTTCCCTTGGCTGGCGTTTCAGCAGCTTGGCGGATCCGGCCAGCCACGCCGCCTCATCCGGAAGATTGCAGGCCAGCCACTGCGCGCGCATGCCCCATACCAGGCGGGAACCCGGCCAGCAGCGCAGCAGCAGGGCGCTTTCCCCGCCCGGCCAGAGCGGGGAAGAGGCGCATAAGGCGCGGCCCGCGGCCCATGCCTCGGCGGTTTCCTCACCCGCCAGGGCGGCCTCCACATGCGCGGCCAGCGAGCGCTCGCCGGGTTTCAGGCGCTTGGCCGGCAAACCCGCTTCTCCGGCCCAGAGTCTCAATCGCCGCAGCCCGAGCCAGGACGCGGTTGACGCCCTTTTCTCCAGCGCGTTTCCGAGCATGGCTCGCCTCGCTTCCAGACGGCTGGCCTTCCAGGCCTGGGCCGTGGCCGCATACCCCGGCCATTGATCCGCGATGCGGCCGGCCGCCGTTTCGGACCAACTTTCCAAGCTTTTGTCCGAGCCCAGCCCGTCGGCCAGCAGGCAGCCCGCCAGCCAGAAATCGGCGTTCCCGCCCCGCATCAGGACTTGCAGCAGGGCTTCCACGTCCCCGGGCTGGGAGCCCGCGGCAATGGCGGCCCACAGGCGCAGGCTCTCCCACCAGCGGGGTATTTTGGAGAGCTTTTGGAATGTTTCGGCCATGGCCATTTCCGAGCGGAAGCGGGTCCAGCCGTGGAACGCGGCCAGGTACTCCTGAAAGCTGAGATGGGCGAATTCCACGCTGTTGTCCGCGCGGTCGCGCAGCAGGCCGGCCCGGTCCACCAGCCAGTGCAGGAAGCGGCGGCGCTGCTTTTCCGCGGCCAGTTCCCCCTCCTGGGGCAGCAGCTCCGCGGCCTCCGGAAAGGGCAACAAAATGCTGTTGCTGTCGCTGTACGTTTCAAAGCCCTTTTGCTGCATGGCGTAGGCCAGCGCCGCCACGGCCCGCAGGCGAGTCTCCGAATCCATGGGACGCCAGTGTTTGTCGCTCTCGAACACGCCCTCGGCGCGGTAGCGCTCGGGCAGGTCCGCCAGCAGATGCTCCACGCATTTGCGGTAGAGCAGGTGGCGCTTGTCCGGCAGGCGGTCCGTGCGGCTGATGAACAGCATCATGGTCAGCAGCAGGGGCGCGCGGGTCAGGTCGGCCGCGCCGGGCGAGCGCTCCAGCGCCTCGGAGAAGGCCTGGGCCCCTTCCCTCTGATGCGCCTCGGCCTGGGGAAAACAGTGTTGGTAGAAGCGTTCGGCAAAGGCAGCCACCTCCTCGTCGGAGAGCGGCTGCAGATAGCGCGCCTGGAAGTTCTCCTGGGTGCTGGGCTTGCCCTGGCCGTAGAGGCGCGAGCTGGCCGCCACCAGCAGGCGCGGATGGGCCTCCATGAGCGCGGCCAGCTTGCGCCGCAGCTCCTCGCCCCACTCGCCCACCTCGTCCCAGCCATCCACCAGCAGCACCGGCCGCGGGCCGCGCCGCGCATCCAAAACCTTTGGCAGCGCGCCGCGCCAATCCCCGGTCATTACGTCCGCCAGGTACTGGTTTTCCAGGTAGTCCAGCAGTTGCAGGGGTTGGTTCTGTTTTTGACGCTTGCTCCAGAACCCGGTCAGGCGGCGCAGTTCCAGCATAATGGGCAGGGCCTTTTCATGTTTGATCAGAGCCTGGAAAATATGCCGCATCCAGGTGGTTTTGCCCGTGCCCGCGTTGCCCAGCAGCAGCAGATGTTGCTCGCGGGCCAGCAGGGCTTCCGCTTCCAGAACCGAACCCTTGTCCAGTTTTCTGGGATCGTAATCCGGGGCCAGGCGCAGGGGCTGGTACATGTCGTCCAGGGTGGGGGCGATGGGTTGGCCCCGTTCGCCCAGCACGGCCGCGCCAAGGTTGCGCATCTCCCAGTAGCGGAAATAGCCGCGAAAACTCTTGCGGTAGCTTTCTACAAAACCCGCGGGCGCGGCCTCCGCCCGGGGCTTGGGCGCGGCAATGGCGGGCCGTGCGAGTGGAAAGACGCCCACGCCATTGGAGCTGTTGGGGAAGCGGTTGCGGTCCGCGATCCATCGGCCGTCCCGCCAGCCCCGCACATGGACGCGCACGGTCATGCTCTTGGGCAGGATCTCCAGCAATTGAAAGCTGTTGGGAAAGCGGCCGCCGTCCTCGCCGTAGCAGGAACCCGCGGCCAGCTCGAGCCAGCCGCGTTCGCCGTCGAAACGAGCCAAGGCCTTGGCCCTGTGCAGATGGCCGCGCAGGATGAGGGCGCAATCGCGATGCAGCCGGGTTTCCGCTTCTTCACTGTCGAAATCGGGCAGGTAGTCCAGCGGGTGGTGCAGCAGGGCCAGGCGGAACTGTGCGTCTTCCAGGCCGGAGAGCGTTTCATTGATCTGATATGCGCCGAGCAGGAGCTTGCCCTTTTCCTCTTTCTGATGACACATCCAGGAGGAGCACAGGCCCGCGAAGCCCAGGCTCACGCCCTGGATGGGAATCACCTCGCTCCACCAGGGCCGGTCATGGGTTTTTCCCGTGAAGCCTCGCAGGAATTCGAGATAGGCCCGGTGGCGTTTGAGGAACATGCGCTCCATTTCCGGGTCCTGGAACAGCGCGGCGATCTGCTCCTGGCTCCGCGCGGCCAGGATGTCGTTTTGCGCGCTCTTCACCATGAAGTTGACGGCGTCGCGATCCGCGTCATGGTTGCCGGGCACGAACAGAAAATCCTTCGGGGCCAGGCCATCCAAGGCGGGCAGCAATTGGTCGCGGAACCATTGCTCGGCCAGCTCATATTCCTCGGGCTTGCCGGAAAAGGCGATATCGCCGGTGACCGCAACCAAATGGGGTGTCAAGCCGCCGGCCGCCATTTCGGCCACGGCGCGGGACAGATCCTTCAACACCGGATCGGAATCCCAACCGGTCTTGGCGCGAAAATGAAAATCCGAGAGATGCAGAATGCGGATACAAGTTTCCGTGGTCATGGTTTTCTCATCCAATTCGTGTTTCCCGAAATTCTACACGATGACGACAAGATAGCCGAACGTCATGATGGACGGGTTGGCAAGCGGCAAGTGACAAGCTTCATCCCACAAACAGAGACAAGTTGATGGCCTGGCCCCAAATAAAGCGTTGTGTTCCAGGGTCTTACAGCAAGGACCGGTTTTTGATTGGATGGCCTGGAACCATACCAGCCGCAAGCGGCAAGCTTCATGCTGCAAGTGTTGAAATGGAGGGCTTGGCATGGCCCGCCAGCAATTGACGTTTTAACGTCATAGCATTATGATGTGGTCCTGGGAGGATGGTCATGAGCGAATTTTCCAAGCGGTCCACCATTTATTTCGATCCGGCGCTCCATCGGGCGCTGCGCATCAAGGCCGTCTCCACCAACCAGTCCGTGTCCCAAATCGTCAATGCCGCGGTTCGCCGCGTTTTGAGTGAGGACCAGGAGGATCTCGCGGCCTTCGAGGAGCGGGTGGCGGAACCCACGCTCTCCTACGAGGCGCTACTGAATGACCTGAAGAAACATGGCAAATTATAGGCTCGTCTTCAAGCGTTCGGTTGCCAAAGACCTGCGCCGCATTCCCACCGCGGATGTAGCCCGCATCCTCAAACGGATCGAAGCCTTGGCGAAGGAGCCCCGTCCACCCGGGAGTGAGAAGCTCGCCAACCAGGAAAGGTACCGGGTACGGCAGGGCGTCTATCGCATCCTTTACGAAATCCAAGCAAATCGGCTGATCATTATTGTCGTAAAAATCGCACACCGGCGCGATGTCTATGGCTAGCTGCAAGCGGCAAGCTTCATGCCGCAAGCAGGGACAAGTTGATGGCCTGGCCCCTTACAAGCCGCAAGCTTCATGCTGCAAGCATTTGGATGGCCTGGCCCCTTTCGAGCAAGCTGGGTCCGCTGGATGTCTTTTGGTCTTTTCCAGGTGGGCGCAAACTTTTTGTTGGCGGTTAGCGCCCTAAACCTTTTAGGGGAGATTCGCGTTGTATTCCCGGAACATTGAACAAGGGAGGGGAGCCGATGACCGCATCCTGGAGACAAATCAACCGAAATATGTGGCTGGTGGGCGCTTGCCTGTTGGCCTTTTCCGCGCTGCAAGGCTATGCCGCGGAAGAGCTGATTGAGAAAACCTTCGACCTGAACCCCGGCGGCGAGTTGGTGGTGGATGTCAGCGGCGCCCAGGTGACCATCGAGCCGGGCGGCGGCGATCAGGTGCGGCTGCGCGCCCATATCAAGGGCAGCGCCAGCTTCGTGGACAATTACAAGCTGAGCTTCGACAGCGACGCCGACCGGCTGGAGATCCGCGCCAAGCAGGAAAACCGTTTTAAATGGTGGCAGGGCCGCAGCAGCGTGCGCTTCGACCTGGTGATTCCCTCGCGCTGCCAATTGGATGTCCGCACCTCGGGCGGTAGCATCAAGGCGAGCGGCATCGTCGGCGACGCGCTCCTGAAGACCTCGGGCGGCAACGTGAAGCTATCCTCCATGGAAGGCGCGTTGGAGGTGGGCACCTCCGGCGGCAGCATTATCCTTTCCGATTGCCATGGCGACAAGAACCTGCGCACCTCCGGCGGCAATCTGGAAGTTCACACGGGCCGGGGCGACGTGGAGGCCAGGACCTCGGGCGGCAGCATCGACCTCGAGGCCGTGGATGGCCGGGTTTCCGCGCGCACCTCGGGCGGCAATGTGAACATCGGCCTCATCGGCCCCAACCGCGGTCTGGTGGCCCATACCTCCGGCGGCAGCATTCGCGTTTACGCGGACGAGAATATTCAGGGCGATATCTATGCGAAATCCTCCGGCGGCAGGGTGTCGGTGGATTTTCCCATCACCCTCAGCGGGAAGCTGGACGACAACAAGATCCACGGCACGCTCAACGGCGGCGGCCCCGAGATTCGGCTCACCACCAGCGGCGGCGGCATCAAGATCATGCGCGCGCGGTAAGGCAAGCAACAAGCTTCAAGCAACAAGCTCAGATGAGAGAGGAAGATGTTGATGGCCTGGCCCCAATTGAGCGGGCCGTGTGTCAAAATGCCGCGTTTTTGACCGCTTTTGCGGTCGGCGCGGCGCAAAATCCCGGTTTCTGAAATATTCCAGCCACTTTCCTCGTACTACCGGAAAGCGAGATGGCCGGCCCGCGCGCGGACTTCGAGACCGATTCGCCAAAGCCGGACCGGCCACTTATAATGGGGCATGATTTTTGCCTCGTGGTAGCCGCCGAGGAGGTGTCCCCTTTGACCAGGCTTTTCCCTTTCCTGTTATTTCTGTCCCCAATTTCGGCGCTGGCCGCCAATTACGCGGATCAGGCTTTTTACGAATTGCGCGAGCAAGCCGCCCGTACCGGGGAGGATCCCTCGCCGGTGACGGTGCTGTTGTGGGCGGAAAAAGCCTACTACATGAGCCATGAGGCCAGCGAGCAGGAGGCGATCGCCGATTGGGTCGCCTCGCTCTACGAAAAGGCGCGCCACCAGGAGCTGCGCGCGGAACTGGGCTTCATCCTCTCGGAGCAGTACCGGCGTCTGGGCGAATACGACCGCGTGGAACAACTGATCCGCGAGCTGGGATACGTGAGCGAGTGGAAGGTCTTGGGTCCCCTGGCGCCCGACCGCAACCTGGACCTGGCCGGTCACCTCAAGGACCGCGAGGTGAAGGGCCTCAACCGGAAGGTGCGGCCCATCCGCCTGCGCGCCTACGGCGATCCCGACTACTGGGGCCACGGCATCGGCCAGTACGGCTTTTTTAGCGCGGATCAGGCCGTTTTCCCCAACCAGTTGGCGGGCGCGCTGTTCTCCACCTGGTTCTATGCGCCTGAAAAGGGCGACTACCGTCTGGGGCTGGGCTGGTCTCATATCGCCAAGGCCTGGATCAACCGCTCGGTGGTCTTCGAGGCCGAGGAGAAACAGGATATCCACCCGGATCAGGCGGTGGTCCACTTCAGCCTGAAAAAGGGTTGGCATCGGCTCAGCCTGTACACGGAATCCGGTTCGGAAGACCCGGTTCTGGGTTTTTTCGCCCGGCTTACGGACGCCGAGGGCAGATCCCCGGAGTTCCGCGCGGATTATGGCCATAAGCTGCCCAAGAAGAAGCCGTCTCTCCTGGACGGGGATGAAACTTCCCTGGCGGAGCTGGCCGCGGCCCAATCGCCGCACGCGCTGGCGAGCGTCCTGCTGATCAAGGAACAGCACGATCACGCCCGCTACGACGATCCCAAGGATTTGCTGGAGCGGGCCTTCACCGCGAGGCCCGACCGCGATACCGCGGAAAAGCTTCTCTCCCTGACGCGCGACCCCAACGAACGCTGGCGCTACGTCACCCAATTCCTGGAGCGCCTGCCGGAGCAGGGCGCGCGCGGATTGGAACGGGCTTGGGCCCTGACCCAACTGGGCCAGATCGCACTGGACCAGGGCCGCTTCTGGGAGGCGCGCCAATACGCGGACCAGGCGACCGCGGCCCACGAGGGTTTTTGGCCCGCCCGGGTGCTGGAAAACAACACCTTTTCCTCGCTGGATTTGGAGGGCGAGGCCTTGCGGCATACGGTCGAGTTGGACCAGCGCTATCCCAGCGTGCCCTGGATCATGATGGATCTCTGCGATCTGTATTGGGCCATGGATTACCAGCAAAGGGCGGAGCCCCTGGTGGACCGCATTCTTTCCATCCGCGCGGGCAACATCAAGTTCTCCGAACGCAAGATCCAGATCTTGAAGGATCGGGGCGATCTGGACTCCCTGGACGCCTTCTACCGCTCGCTGCTGCGCGATACGCCCTATTCCGAGGCCATGCGGCAGTCCTATGCCCAGTTCCTCACCGCCAACCGCAAATACGAACAGGCCGCGGCCCTATTGCGCGCGGGACTGGACCAACTTCCCGAGAACCCATACCTCTTGCAGAGCATGGGCGAGTTGAAGCTGACCATGGGCGATGCGGACGCCTTGGACTATCTGAAACGCGCGCTGGCCCTGCGTCCCCAGAACCCCTCGCTGGAGAAGCTGATCGTACTCTCGGAGGCCGAGCGGGAGGCCTTCTACGCGCCCTACCGCATCGCGGAGACGCCCAAGATCCCCATCCTCGAGGTGAGCGGTATCGCGGTGAATTTCGACAATACCGTGCGCAAAGTGGCCTCCAACGGGCAGTCCTCGGTCTACCACCAACTGGAGTACGAGGTCCTGACCGAGTCCGGCGCCCAGGAACTGCCGGGCTATTCTTACAGTTACGCGCCGCTGCGCCAAAAAACCGAGGTCATCAAGGCGGAGCTCTACCGCGGCGCGCAGACGATTCTGCTCACCAACCACGGACGGCGCCGCATCAGCGATCCCGCCTACCGCATGTACTACGATCTGGTGGCTTATCAGATCGGCTTCCCCACCCTCGAGGTGGGTGACCGCATCCGCATCGAATACCGCATCGACGATACCGACAGCCAGAATATCTTCGGCGACTACTTCGGCGAACTACACTATTTCGCAGGCGAACACCCCACCCGTCTGATCCGCTACACGCTGATCCTGCCCAAGGACCGCGAGATCCACTACCACACGGAGAAGATGAAGCCGAAATTCGAGCAGAAATTCAAGGAGAACCAGCATATTCTCACCTGGACCCGGGAACGCGTATCCGCCTACGAGGTGGAATCCCGCATGCCCGGCCTGGCCGGGTACCTGCCCTACCTGGGGGTGTCCACCTTCAGCGATTGGCAGCATATGGCGCGTTGGTACGCCAAGCTCATCGAGGACCAACTGAACCTGGACCGGGAGACCAAAAAAATCGTGGCCGAGCTGACCGAGGGCGTCGAGGACCGCCTGGAAATCGTCAAACGCATTCACGAGTTCGTCATCACCCATACGCGCTACGTGGCCCTGGAGTTCGGCATCCACGGGTACAAACCCTATGAGGTGAACCAGGTCTGCACGCGCCAGTTCGGCGACTGTAAGGACAAGGCCAGCCTGATCGTGGCCATGCTGCGCGAGGCCGGCATCGCCGCCAACATCGCCATCGTGCGGACCGCGGACGAAGGCGAGATCCACCCCTTCCCGGCCATGCTCTCCTACTTCAATCACGCCATCGCCCATGTGCCCGAATTCGATCTCTTCCTGGACGGGACCGCGGAGTTCAGCGGCATCCACGAGTTGCCGGCCATGGATCAGGGCGCGCTCACCTTGATCGTGGACGAACGGGGCCGCGGCCGGCTCACCAAGATCCCCATCCAGGGCGAGAACCTGCAGGGTTACAACCTGGAGCTGTCCGTGTCCGCGGACGGCGGCACCCGGGTCAAGGGCGAGGTTTCCTATCAGGGCGTGGTGACGCCCGAGTTGCGTCAATACCTTTCCATCGAGTCCAAGCTCACTACCAATTTGCAGAACTTGCTGTCCAACATGGTGCCGGGCCTGGCCGTGGAGGAAGCGGACCGCGAGGGCACCCGCATCAACGACCCCATCACCCTGCGGTTCAAGGGCTCCAGCCGGCAGTTGGTGCAGACCGGCAACGGCAGGATGAAGCTGCCGCTCAACATTCTCAGCAACGAGCTGACCAAGGCCTTCGCGCCCAACGCCACCCGCAAGTTCCCCTTGGACTTCGGCGTGCCCAAAACGCGCTCGGTTCAGGTGCGCGTGGATGTGCCGCCGGGTTATGTGCTGGACGAGGCGCCCCAGCCCCTGGAAGCCGAGGATCAGAACTTCGCGGTGAAGATCAAGGTCGACAGGGCCACCCCCGAACAATGCCTGATCAACTACCAAATCCGCTTCAAATCGCCCCGTGTTTCCCCGGACGAATACGCCTCGCTGAGATCCATGCTCCAGGCTCATGACCGCGTGCTCGACCAGTCCTTGCAATTTGTGGCCCGCTGAGCCCGTAAAGGAGAGTCTCTTGAAATTTCTGATGAGCCTTTTGGTCTTGGCCGCGCTGCCCGTTTGGGCCCAGCTCGATTCGGGTTGGCGCCTGATGGTCGAGGAAAACAATTACGAGGGCGCGCGGGCCGCCTTTGAACGCGCGCCCGCGGAAGATGTTCTGGCCCAAATCGGCTGGTTCCTCAGCTTTACCGGCAACGGGCCTACCGCGGAACTGCAAGACGCGGCCCTCACCCTGCTGCGCCGCTACCCCGGCTCGGGCATCGCGGAATTCGTGTTGAAGTGGATGGACCCCTACGATGAATGCCTCTCGGATTGGCATGCCCAAATCGCGCCCCTTCTGGAGGGCCACCCCGCCAACCCGGAGCTGAAATGGCTCTACGCGGGCAACCGGCGGGTGCTGGCGCGGCAAGGCAATGACCCGCCCCGCTTTGGCGAGATCGCGCGCGCCTTCGGTTTCGCGGTGGACTGGAAGATCTCGCCACGCTTTGGCATCTCCCCCATCCCCGCCTTCGAGCGCCAATGGGAGCCGGAACAGGCCGCGAAATGGGATGCGGCGGCATCCTATTCCAGCCTCACCGGGGTGGTGGTGCCCCCTCGCGAATCCCTGGGCGCTGGCGTGGTGTACGCCTACACGGAATTCGAGAGTCCCGTGGCGCAAAAGATATTGCTGCGGCTCTTCTCTTATCAGAACGTGGCGCTTTACCTGGACGGCGAGCAACTGGCCGTTTTCCGCAACCTGGAAGAGATCGAACCCAACATCTTTTACATCCGCACCGAGGTCGGCGCGGGTCGCCACGAGCTGGTGCTGAAAACCACCCAAACCCGGGCCAACAACGGCCAGTTCAGCCTACAAATCAGCGCGGACCAACCGCCCCGGCTGCTTGAACCCGGCGAGCCGGAGCATGATTTGGTGGGGCAAGGGGTCGCGGTGGAACGGCCGCGCATTGGTTTGGAAGCCGAGCTGGAAGGGAAGGACCATCCCCTGGCGCATCTCGTGCGCGCGGTGCTGGCGCTGTTCCAGAAAGACCGGCAAAGCGGCCTGGCCGAGCTGGAGCCGCTGCTGGCCCGCTATCCCAACAGCCAGTTGATCGGGGTGCTGACCGCGGGAATTTACCTGGAGGGCGCGCGTTTTCTGCCGCGTGAGGATCAAATGGGTCAGGCCTTCCAAATTCTGAGCGGGCTGATCCGCGAGGCCGAAGGGCCCTCGCTGGAAGCGCGAATGGCGTTGGCGGACCTGTTGAAGAGAGCCCGGCAGACCGATCAGGTGTTGGCCTTGCTCAACCAGATCCTCGAGGCCAATCCCAATTATTGCGAGGCCCTTGAGGCCCGTCTTTCTCTGGCTCGGTCGGAGAACCTGCGCGATGTGCAGCAGCAGAATTTGACCCTGCTCGAGGACATGGGCCCCGAGCATCGTTGGGCGCAAAGCCGGCGTCTAAACGAGGCGCGCGAGGACGGCAATCTAGAACTGACCCGTTCCCTGCTGGAGAACATGGGCCGGCTGCTGCCCTGGGAGGGTTACAACGCGCGGTTTCACGAGATGAATCAGGATTACCGCACCGCCATCGAGGATCTCACCAAACGCTGGGAGGTTTTCAGCGACAGCGATTATTATCCCTACGAAATCGCGGCGGCCTATGGCAAGTTGGGCGAGGGAGAATCTCAGCGCGAGTGGCTGGAAAAAACCTTGGCCATTAATCCCGTGCATCGCGAGGCGATCCTCGACCTGGTCAACCTCGACTGTTACGAGGGTCAACGCGACCGCGCCATGGAGCGCCTGCGCGCATTCCTGCTGATCGAACCCTCGGATGCGCTTTTCCGCCAAAGACTGAGCCATTTGGAGGGCGCCACCGCCTTTGAGAGTTTCCGCCGTGACACGCGCCAGGTGATCGCCGAGGCGAAAAACAAACCTATCTCCGAGGGCGCGGATTCCGAACTCCTGTTGGACCAGCTCATGGTGCGGCTGTTTCCCGACGGCTCCCAGATGCGCTACACCCACCTGATCTCGCGGGTGCTCACCAAGGACGGCGTGGACCAGGGACGCGTCGAGTTTCTCTACGCCCATCCCAACAGCAAGATGCAGTTGATCCACGAACGCGTGGGCCACTTCTCGGTGGGGACCATGCTGCG